>JAJYDD010000020.1 GCA_021777795.1 Pseudomonadota bacterium
TCGACGCGCGCTGATCGAAAGCGTAGTGACGGAGGGCGTGCGCCTGGCCGATCTCCTCGCGGACGAGCGGCTTCTGTCGAGTTACGTGCGCGAGAATGTCGGTGGGACGTGGCATCCCACATGCACTTGTCGCATGGGATCTCTCGACGATCCGTTGGCGGTCGCGGATGGGCGCGGGCGCGTCTATGGAGTCGAGCGGCTTCTCGTGTGCGACGCCTCGCTGATGCCGTCAATTCCGTGCGCGAACACCAACGCGCCAACGATTATGATCGCCGAGAAAATAGCCTCCGCAATACGCAACAACGCGAAGCGATCGGTTTGAAGAAACCCGGGCAAGCTCGGTCCCGACTTCCCCGATCGCGATCCGCAGGCGTTCGAAAATGAAGCTCTTTTTGACGATGCCCCTTTCCGCGTCGCAACGGAAACTGCGCCAACGAGCGTCGATCTGGGCGCGATATGAAGAATGCGCCGGCGCGGCTCGCAGCGCCGGCGACGTCAACCAGCTCGGCGCCAGCTTCCTCAAGCGCCTGGCCAGCGTCGAAAGCCGCAACGGGGAGTTGATTCTGCGGCGATAGTCACACGCTCTCGCCCGCGTGGGCGAAGGCGAGATAATGCGCGAGATAATCGTGCAGCGCGTGCGCGGCCTTCGAGGTCGCCGCGTGCGAGCGATAGAGCAAGAGATCGACCTTCGGCAAGGCCGGGAATCCTTCCTCCGGCGTCAGTTCCCGCATATTGGCGACCAGCGCGCTGCGCCCGAGCACGGTGACCGCCATGCCGGCGAAAGCCGCCGCCTGGAGGCCGCCGACGCTCTCGCTCTGACAGGCGATGCGCCAACGGCGGCGGATGCGCTCCAGCGCGGCGATGGCGTGGTCGCGGTAGATGTTGCCCTCCGGCAGCAAGGCGAGCGGCGCCGGCGTCTCCAGATGCGCGCTCGACTTGTCGCCGACCATCCAGATGAGCTGTTCCTGTCCGACGACCTGCCCGCCGGTGAAGTCGTTCATGCGCGTCACCAACGCGACGTCGATCTCGCCGCGCCGGACCAACCCGACGAGCGGCGTCGACAGCGAGCAGTTGAGTTCGACCTGGATGCGCGGAAAGGCGCGGCGGAACACCGAGAGAATCGAAGGCAGCAGGAAGGCCGCATAGAGATCGGGCGTCCCCAGCGTGACATGCCCCTCGATGCTGGGCGAGGCGAGTTGCGACAGCAACTCGTCGTGCAGGCGCAGGATCGACTTGGCGTAGGTCAGCACCGTATCGCCGTCGCCGGTCAGCGCCATGCGACGGTTTTCGTGATCGAACAGCGGCTTGCCGGCGAGTTCCTCCAGCCGCTTCAACTGCAGTGTGATCGCCGGCTGGGTGCGGCCGAGACGGCGCGCCGTCTCGGTGATGCTGCCGGTCTCGATGACCGAGACCAGCGAGCGCAACATGCGGATGTCGAGGCTGACGAGATTCATCCGCCATCCCCATGCAAATTTCGTGCTTCAAGCGCCCGGCCAGACCTCCGCCCACGGCCGCGCCCGCTCGAAGGCGGCGGCGATGCGCAGGATGCGCGCCTCCTCCAGCCAGGGCGCGACGATCTGGAGCCCGATCGGCAACCCGTCGGCGTCGAAGCCGCACGGGGCCGAGGCGGCCGGCAGGCCCGTCAGGTTCATCGGCCAGGAAAACGGCGACCAGCCGAGATGCCGGTCGACGCGGCGCCCGGCGATGGCCTCGGGCCCCAGCGCGCCGGCGGCGAAGGCCGTCGTCGCCACCGTCGGCGTCACCAGCGCGTCATAGCCCGAGAACAGGTCGAGGAAGGCGGCGCGCAGCGCGCCGCGCCGGTAGGTCGCCTCGATGTAATCGACGCCGCTGTAGCGCCGCCCCTCAGCGACGATATCGCGGTAATCGGCGTCGGAACGCTCGAAATCGGCGGCTGGACGGGCGGCGGCGGCGGCCGCCTGTTCGGTCAGCGCGATGGGTTTCAGCGTCCGTTCGAGGATCTCGGGATCGACCTTCGGCGCCTCCAGCGTCACGCTCGCCCCGAGGTTGGACAACACATCGAGCGCCCGCGCGAAGGCTTCGCGCACTTGGCTGTCCACGGCGGCGAAACCGAAATCCGCGCTGGCGGCGATCTTCAGTCCATCGAGCGGGGCGACAGGAATCGGATAGTCGCGCGGCCCCAGCGGCAGGCTGGCGCCGTCGCGCGCGTCGTGCCCCGCCATCACGCCGAGCATGAGCGCCGCGTCGGCGACGCTGCGGGCGATGGGGCCGGTATGGGCGAGCGAGCCCCAGGAGGGCGGCGAGAAGCCGGGCGAGCGCGGCACGAGGCCGAAGGTCGGCTTGAGGCCGAACACGCCGCAGAAGCTCGCGGGCACGCGGATGGAGCCGACGCCGTCGGTGCCCACCGCCAGCGGCCCGCAACCGGCCGCCACCGCCCCCGTCGCGCCGCCCGAGGAGCCGCCGCTGGTGCGGTCGAGCCGCCACGGATTGCGGGTGACGCCCGAGACCGGACTGTCGGCGGTCAACTTGTAGCCGGATTCGCAGGTCGTCGTCTTGGCGGTGAGGATCGCGCCGGCCTCGCGCAGCCGCGTGACGACGGCGGCGTCGATCGCGGGCGTAAACCCCTCGTTGGCGGGCGCGCCGCCGCGCGCCGGAACGCCGGCGACATAGACGAGATCCTTCACCGTCACCGGCACGCCGAACAGCGCCCCCTGCGCCGCGCCGCGAGCCAGCGCCTCGGTCATGCGCGCGGCCTCGGCGCGGGCCTGGTCATAGAGCGGCTCGACGACGACGTTGCATTTCGCGTCCACGCGCTGAAGCGCCGCGATCACATCCTCGATCACGTCGGCGGGCGTGAAGCGGCCGGTGCGGTAGCCGGCGAGGAGATCGACGGCGGAAAGGCGCGCGAGATCGTTCCGGGCCGCGCCCGGCTCTGAGGTTTTCAGGGTCATCGGATCAGGCCAGGGCTTCGGCGACGGCGCGGGCGGCCATGACGCTGGCCAGATGGGCGCGATAGGCGGCCTCGGCGTGAATGTCGGAGGCGAAGCCCGCAGCGGACAGCCGCAAGCCTGAGACGGCCTCCGGCGCGAAACTCTTGGCGAGCGCCTGCTCGAACTCGGCGACCCGCAGGACGCCGTGCCCCGCCCCGGTCATCGCGACGCGCACGCCGGCCGCCGTCTCGGCGACGAAAACGCCGATCAGCGGATAGCGCGAAGCGGGGCTGCGCAGCTTGGCGTAGGCGGCGCGGCGGGGCAGCGGGAAACGAACCGCCGTTACGATCTCGTCGGGGCCGAGCGCGGTCTCGAACAGGCCGCGAAAGAAATCGTCGGCGGCGATCTCACGCCGGTCGGTGACGATGACAGCGCCGAGCGCGAGCACGGCGGCGGGATAATCGGCGGCGGGGTCGTTATTGGCGAGGCTGCCGCCAATCGTGCCGCGATGACGCACCGCCGGATCGCCGATGGAGCCGGCCAGCCGCGCCAGCGCCGGGAGGCGGGCTTGGACGAGGGCGGAGCCGGCGACGTCGGCGTGGCGCGCCAGCGCGCCGAGGGTGACGACGCCCGCGCCCTCCTGGATTACGGTCATGCCCGGCAGGCCGGAGAGGTCAACCAGCGCGGCGGGTGAGGCGAGGCGGTTCTTGATCGTCGGCAGCAGCGTCATGCCGCCGGCGAGCGGGCGGGTTTCGGCGCCGGCGAGCAGCGCCACCGCCTCGGCGAGCCGGCTCGGCTTATGGTAATCGAAGGCGATCATGTTTCCCCCTATTCCGCCGCGCGCGGCAGCGTCGCGTTCTGAATGACGCGCCAGATTCTGTTCGGCGTCGCCGGCATATCGACATGGGTGACGCCCAGATGCGCCAGCGCATCGACGACGGCGTTCATCACCGCCGCCGGCGAGCCGATGGTCCCGACCTCGCCGCAGCCCTTGACGCCGAGCGGCGTATGCGCGCAGGGCGTCGAATGGGTGGAGACGTCCATCCTCGGGCTCGTATCGGCGCGCGGCATGCAATAATCCATCAGCGAGCCGCTCACGAGTTGGCCGGTCTCGACGTCGTAGACGGCGGCCTCGCACAAAGCCTGCCCGATGCCCTGCACGACGCCCCCGTGCAACTGGCCCTCGACGATCATCGGGTTGATGACCGTGCCGACGTCGTCGACGCCGGTGTAGCGCTCGATCTTCACGACGCCGGTGTCGGGGTCGATCTCGACCTCGCAGATATGCGCGCCGCCGGGGTAGGTGAAGTTGACGGGATCGTAATAGGCCTGCTCCTCCAGGCCGGGCTCCAGCACTTCGAGCGGATAATCGTGCGGCACATAGGCCGCGCCGGCGATCTCGGCGAAGGTTTTGCGCCGGTCGGTGCCGGCGACCGAAAAAACGCCGGCCTCGAACTCGATATCACGCTCGCCGGCCTCCAGCAGATGCGCGGCGATCTTCTTGCCCTTGACGATGACCTTGTCGCTGGCCTTGTTGAGCGCGGAGCCGCCCACGACCAGCGAGCGCGAGCCATAGGTGCCCATGCCGAACTGCACCCTGTCGGTGTCGCCATAGACGACGTCGACGCTGTCGAACGGCACGCCGAGCCGCTCGCTGACAATCTGGGCGAAAGTCGTCTCGTGGCCCTGGCCGTGGTTGTGGGTGCCGATCAGCACGGTGATCTGGCCGGTGGGATGGACGCGCACCGTCGCGCTCTCATAGAGGCCGCCGCGCGCGCCGAGCCTTCCCGCCATGCGCGAGGGCGCGAGGCCGCAGGCCTCGACATAGGTGGAATAGCCGAGCCCGCGCAACTTGCCGTTGGCGGCTGAGGCCGCCTTGCGCGCCGCAAAGCCCGCGACGTCGGCGTTTTCTTGCGCCTTGTCGAGACAGGCGACGGGGTCGCCGCTGTCGTACTCGACGAGGACCGGCGTCTGATAGGGGAAGGCCGAGGCCGGGATCATGTTGCGGCGGCGCAATTCGACGCAGTCTATGCCCATTTCCGCCGCCGCGACATCGACGATGCGCTCAACCAGGAACGTCGCCTCCGGCCGGCCGGCGCCGCGATAGGCGTCGACGGGAACGGTGTTGGTGAACACGACCTTGACGTTGCAGTAGATCGCCGGCGTCGTATAGACGCCGCTGAGCAGCGGCGCATAGAGATTGGTGGGAATGTTCGGCCCGAAGGTCGAGAGATAGCCGCCCATGTTGGCCAGCGTATGCACGCGGAAGCCTAGAAACTTCCCCGTCTCGTCGAGCGCCAGTTCGGCCTCCGTCACATGGTCGCGGCCATGGCGGTCGGAGACGAAACCTTCCTGGCGCTCGGCGACCCATTTGACAGGAACGCCGACCTTGCGGGCCGCCCAGGTGATGATCGCCTCCTCGCCATAGAGGAACTGCTTGACGCCGAAGCCGCCGCCGACATCGGGCGCCACAACCCGCACCTTCTGCTCAGGGATCTTCAGCACCAGCGCGCTCATCAACCAGCGCACGACATGCGGGAACTGGCTCGTGGAATGGAGCGTGTAATGGCCGGTGCCGGGATTGTATTCGGCAAGCGCGGCGCGCGGCTCCATCGGGTTGCCGATCAACCGGTTGTTGGTGAGGCTGAGTTTGGCGACATGGGCGGCCTTCGCGAAGGCGGCCTCGGTGGCGGCTTCGTCGCCGAGCGCCCAATCGCAGCACAGATTGCCGGGGGCCTCGTCGAACAATTGCGGCGCGCCAGGGGCGATCGCGTCGAGCACGCCGACCACCGCCGGCAGCGGCTCGTAATCGACCTCGACCAGTTCGGCCGCCGCGCGCGCCTCATCAAGCGTGTCGGCGATGACGAAGGCGACGATGTCGCCGACGAAGCGGACCTTCCCTTGCGCCATCAGCGGAAACGGCGGCTCCTTCATCGGCTGGCCGTCCTTGCCGACGATGCCCCAACCACAGGGCAAGGAGCCCAGACCGTCGGCGGCGACATCTTCGCCCGTCAGCACCGCCAGCGCGCCCGGCGCCGCCAGCGCCGCCTTGGCGTCAATGCCGTTCAGCCGCGCATGAGCGTGCGGGGAGCGCAGGAACACGCCGAACGCCATGTTTGGCCGCTTGATGTCGGCGACATAGTTTCCGCGGCCCGTGAGGAAGCGGAGATCTTCTTTGCGCAGCGGAGCCGCGCCTACACCGTTGATGGCGCCCATGTTCGTCTCCTCCTCAAGCCGCCGCTGTTTCCTCGGCCGCCATCGCGGCCGCGCCCGCCATCACGGACTTGACGATGTTCTGATAGCCGGTGCAGCGGCAGATGTTGCCTTCGAGCGCCGCGCGGGTTTCTTCCTCGCTAGGCGCCGGGTTGTGGCTGGCGAAATCGATCGCCGTCATCACCATGCCCGGCGTGCAGAAGCCGCATTGCAGGCCGTGATTGAGATGGAAGGCCTCCTGCATCGGATGCAGCTTGTCGCCTTTGGCGAGGCCCTCGATGGTCGTCAACACCTTGCCTTCCAGCGCCGGCGCGATGAGCGTGCAACTCTTGACCGCCTCGCCGTCGAGCAACACGACGCAGGCGCCGCATTGGCTGGTGTCGCAGCCGACATGCGTTCCGGTCAGGCCCAGGTTCTCGCGCAAAAGGTCGCAGACGAGCGTGGCGGGCGGGACGTCGACCGTCTTCGACCGGCCGTTGAGCTTGAAGGCGATTTTCATGGCAGGCTCCGGAAAGGGAGGGTCAGGCGAGAAGGCGGGAGCGTTCGGCGGCCCAGGCGGCCATTACGACGTCGCCGACGGAAAGCGGGTCCTCGAAGAAGGCGCGCTCGGGCACGTAGACGACGAATTCGTCGCCGGCGACCGCGTCCAGCATCACCTTGACGAAATTGCCCTGGTATTCGACGCCCATGACGCGGCTGGCGAGCGAGGAGGCGCCGGCGGCGAGCGGCGCGCCGGGGCGATGCAGGTTGATGTCGTCGCGCCGCACCGCCACGTCGATGCGGTCGCCGGCCGCGACATGGGCGGCGCCAAGCGGGACGATGACCGATTTCAACTCCGCGCTGTCGAGTCGGATCACGTCACCCTCGACCGCGCCGACGCGGCCGGAGAACACGTTCTGGCCGCCCAGAAACTCGGCGACATAGCGGTCTCTGGGCGCGGCGTAGACGTCGCGCGCGGGGCCCGCCTGTTTGATGCGGCCCTTCTCCATCACCACCACCATGTCGGCGAGCGCGATCGCCTCCAACTGCGAATGGGTGACGTGAACGAAGGTGACGCCCAGCTCGCGCTGCATGCGGCGAAGTTCAGAGCGCATCTGGATGCGCAATTGTTCGTCGAGCGCCGACAACGGTTCGTCGAGCAGCAGAACGCGCGGCTCGGTGACAGCGGCGCGGGCGAGCGCGACGCGCTGCTGCTGGCCGCCGGAGAGCTGGCCCGGCAGACGGTCGCGCAATTCCGTCAGCCGCACCTTTTCGATCATCGCGTCGGCGACCCGGTAGCGTTCTGCTTTGCCTTGCCCGCGCACCCGCAGCGCGAAGGCGATGTTGTCGCGCACGCTCAAATGCGGGAACAAAGCGTAGGACTGGAACATCATCGCCGTGCCGCGCTCGGCGGGCGCAAGGCCCACGACATTGTCGCCGCCAATCAATATCTCGCCGTCGCTGGGGTCTTCGTGCCCGGCGATCATGCGCAGGATCGTCGTCTTGCCGCAGCCAGAGGGGCCGAGGAAACAGCAATAGGCGCCGTTGGGGATCTTCAGGTTGACGCCCTGAACCACGTTGGTCTGGCCGTCGTAGCTCTTGGTCAATCCCGCCAGTTCGATGGCGCCGCGCTGGTTGGTCATGGCTCCGCTCATGTTGAGGATGCGCGCCGGCCGCGGCGCTTCTGGATCCAGACGATCGCGCCGAGGCTTGCGCCTATGATGAGGAAAGAGATGATCGTCGTCACCGTGCCGAGCGCATAAAGCGCGGGCGAGGTGACGTTGAGCGTCATGCTCCAGATTTCGAGCGGCAAGGTGTTCTGCGGCCCCGCCGTTTGCAACGTGCGCGCGAACTCATCGTAGGACAGCGTGAAGCCGAACAACGCCACCGCGACCAGCCCCGGCGCCAGCACCGGCACGATGACGAGCCGCAGCGTCTGCCATCGCGAGGCGCCGAGATCGCGCGCCGCCTCCTCCCAGGCCGAATCGAAGCGCGACATCACCGCGAACATCACCAGCACGCCGAACGGCAACGTCCAGGAGAGCTGCGCGCCGAGCGCCGAACCCCACCAGGTCGTCGGCAGGCCCAACGCATTGAACATCAACCCAACGCCGATGCCGAGCACGAGCCCCGGCGCGACCAGGCTGCCGATCATCAGCGCGAATACGATAGTGTCGCCGGGAAAGCGGCGGCGAAAGGCCAGCGCCGACATCAGCGAGACTACGACGGTGATGACAGTGACGAGAATGGCCAGCTTGATCGAGCGGTCGAAGGCGCCGGCGACGTCGCCGGTGCGCGCTTGCGTGAACAGATCGACGAACCAGTGCAGCGACAGCCCCTTCATCGGGAAGACAAGCCCGCCGCGCAGATCCTGGAACGACAACACGTAGATGCAGAACATCGGGCCGTAGAGCGCGACGACGTAGAAGGTGAAGATCGCCGCCAGCACGTAAAAGGTCCACGGGCGCCGCCCCTTGCTCGGCGCGAGCGCGCGCCGGCGCGCGCCCGTCTTGGCGGGGGAAAGCGCATCGGGCGCGGCGCTCATTGCGTGATCTCCCGGCGAATGTCGACGGTGCGCAGGATCAGCGCCACTGAGAGCATCAGCATGGCGGTCAAGATCACGGCGCTCGCGGCGGCGGTCGGATATTGAAGCACGCCGATATCTTCATAAAAAGCGCCGACGACCGAGGCCGAACCGCCGCCCGACATCACCTTGGTGACGAAGAAATCGCCCATAACGATCGCGACGACGAAGATGGAGCCGAGCGCGACGCCGCTCTTCGACAGCGGAATGACGATCAGGCGCATGACGTCGAGCCGGCTCGCCCCCGCGTCCACCGCCGCCTCGACGACGCGTTTGTCGATGCGCGCCATAGAATTGAAGATCGGCACCACCATGAAGATCGTCAGTTGATGCACATAGGCGACGACGACGGCGAAGCTCGAATAGAGCAGGAAGGTCAGTGGCTCGTGGATGAGACCGAGCTTGAGCAGCGCGCTGTTGATGAGACCTTCCTTGCCCAGCAGCGGAATCCAGGAAATCATCCGGATGATGTTGGAGGTCCAGAACGGCACGGTGCACAAAAGGAACAGACCGATGGCGAGCAACTGATTGCGCACATGGAAGACGAGGAAATAGGCGACCAGGAAGCCCAGAATCAGCGTGAACACCCAGACAAGCGCCGTGAACCTGATCGTCTCGAAATAGAGTTTGAACGTCAGGCCGGAGGTCAGCACGCCGATATAATTGTCGAGCGTGAAGGTCGGGATCAGCCCGCCGAAGCCGTCGGTGTTGAAGACGCTGGCGACCAGCACGACAAGCATCGGCGCGACGAAGAACGGGACCAGCACCAGCACGAGCGGCAAGATGTAAAGCCAGCTTACGACGGACTTGTTGAGGCGCATCGGAGGACTTTGTCAGTTGTGAGGAGCCTCCCCGCGCGGCGGGGAGGCGTTTTGCGTCAGGCGACCTTGAAGTCGTTCCAGCGCTTGTTCATGTAGGCGCTCTCGTCCATCAGCGTGTTCCAACACGAGATGTTGGTGACGCGCTCGACGAAGGAGCCGCCGTCGCGCACCGTGCCCGCCTTCTCCATCGGCGCGCCATAGGGGTCTTTGACCTCCTCGGGCGCCGGCTTGCCTTCGTACCAGAAGGCGTATTCGGCCGGGCTCATGAACTTCTTCGCCGTCGAGGGCACGGGGCTGTAATAGCCGTAGCGCGACACGAACGCGCCCTGCCAGCCGGACATATACCAGTTCATGTATTCGTAGGCGGCTTCCAGCTTCTTGCCGGTGAGGTGTTTCATCAGGCCCATGCCGTTGCACCAGCCGCGATAACCCTCCTTGCCGTCCTTGATATTGACGGCGGCGTAATTGCACGGAATTTGTTTGACGCGCACCGCCGCCACCGCCGGCGACCACATGGATTGAATGACGACCTCGCCCGCCGCCATCAGTTCCACCGACTGCTCGAAGGTCGTCCAGGTGGCGCGGAACTGGCCAGCCTGCTTGAGTTCGATCAACTTGTTGCAGGTGAAGTCGATCTCCTTCTTCGTCATATTGCCCTTGTTGCCGTATTTGATGAGGCCGGCGCTCTCGAAGCACAACGCGGCGTCCATGATGCCGATGGCCGGCACGTCGAGGATGGCGGCCTTGCCCTTGAACTTGGGATCGATCAGATCCTTCCATTCCGTCACCGCGTGGCCAACGAGGTCGGGGCGATAGCCGATCGAGTCGGCGTTGTAGACCTGCGGCACGTTGGTCAGCCATTCCGTCACGCCGCCATGCAGCTCGTGCGAGTCGGGTTTGGCCAGATAGAGCGCCTCGTAGGGCGAGATGCCCTGGCGGGGAATTTTGTGGCCGTCGAGTTCGCCCTTGGTGAAGATGGGCAGGAAATTGTCGAATTCCTTGATCTTCTTGGCCTCGATGCCTTGGATGACGCCGCGCTTGGCGGCGAGCTTGGCCTGCCAGCCTTCGAGATCGGCGATATCGACAGTGTTGGGCTGGGTGATGAAACGGTTGATCGCGGCGGTGGTGTCTAGGTTTTGCATCGACACCTTGAAGCCGAGATCCTTCGACGCCTGGTCCCCGATCGCCTTGACGACGGAATAAGAAACGCCAACGTGGCGCAGCTCGATGTCCTTGATCTCCTGCGCCCAGATCGTTGGAAATCCCGTGATGGCGCCGGCGCCGGCGGCGGCCCCTGCGGCGGCCGCGCCCGCCCTCAGGAAGGAGCGGCGGCTGAGTTTGTCGCCGTCCGCCACGGAAGGCGAAGGCTCTTGAGACTTATCGCTTGTCATCGCTCGACCTCGGATCAACCCCTGTACTGAGTAATGGAGAGTATAGAGATGGAGAACATTCGCAAATGAGAAGATTTTTCCGCGGTCATAATTCCGATTTATGGTCTGCGATTATGCATGAACTTCCGACACCGCTGCGTATTTCTTAGTCTGGGCTGACCAATTCTCGAGCAGCGGCGGCGCCTTGCCGATTTCGCGAGCAGAGCTTTGGATGCGCGGCCTGCGGCTCGGCGGAATGGCCGAGCGTATGTTCGCGGCGCGACCAAGTGCTTCATCCGCATGACTCTTCCCGGCGAAACCGATGCGGTCCCAACGAGCCGGTTCGCGCTCGAAATCAGCCGCCAGGGCGTGATGACGGGCCGCTTCATCTATGGCCGTAGCTATCTCGCCCGTCCCAACGCGGTTGAGATCGACCCGGTGGAATCGAAGCTGAGTTCGCGGGCCTACGAGACGGTCTTGATGAGGGGCATGTTCGGCGCGCTGCGCGACGCGAGACCCGACTATTGGGGCCGGCTTCGGAGCACGCTTGGCCGACCCTTCGGCGTCCATCTCTGTAAACGTGACCGGGCCATGCGCGGGTAATGGTGGGAATGCGCCAAACGCTCGGATTCGACGCTAGTCAACGGGCCGAACCTCCGAGATCGACGAACTCCATTGCGTCGATCGTCGCATTCCTTTTATCCTCCGTCTGCTTCAGGGAAAGCTCCAACTGTTTTGTGCTGCCTACGCCGCCCCCATCAGGACAAATTTGGCGGTCGACAGCAGGGGCGGCTGCAGAGCATGGAGGTCGGCCGAAGATCTGGCGTTTCGCCTCGCAATGGCCTACCAAACGGGACTGACTGGGAATTGTTTCAGGGTGCGGACACGCCAGAGGAGAATCGGACCGCCGCCTTGGCACAGGCCCTGGAGGCGCTCGCCGATGGCAAGGTCGCCAGCGCGGCCGAGATGGCCGCGAACTTGCTTCGGGCGTGGCCCGGGACGCCAGCGTTCAACAATTGATGGCTGCGGTCGCCTGGCGACAGTCGCGGCCGCTCGAGGCGGAGCGCTGGGCGCTATCCAGCCTCGCCCTGCGCCCCGGCCATTTCGCGACGCTAATGCTCGCCGCCGACGCCGCGCGCGCCAACGGGGATATGACCAGCGCGCGCGAACGCTATGCGCGCGCCGAGGAAATTACGCCGACCCGGCCCGAGGCCGCCTTCGGCGCGGCGTCAGGGAGGCGCGATAGACCTGGAGCGTCCGATAAAGATCAAAGAATTCGGGGTCGCGGCCGAAAGCGGTCGTGGCGATGCGGTTGGCTTGCGCGTCGGCGGCGCCGCGCACGGTCTGGCTGTCGCGCAGCGTATCGGACGGCAGAATTTCCTTCTCGCGATCCGCCTTGGAGCGGATCTGCTGGGCGATCTCGAACCCTTGCGCCCGCAGTTCCTTGGCCTCGCGGATGCGTTCGGAGGACATGCGGTCGTAAATTGCCTGACTGGTCTCGACCGGCAATTCCCCCCGCAGGATGCGCACGTCGACGACATCGAGGCCAAGCTCCTTGGCCTGCTGGGCGACCTCGTCGCGACTCTGGTCGCAGATCCGGTCGCGCCTGGCGGTGAGCAGCGAGGGCAGCGTCGCCTTGCCGAGCGCCTTGGGCACTTCGCTGGAGACGATCTGCGACAGGTTGATGCGCGCCTGATCCTCGGTTCCGACGGTCTGATAAAACTCCAAGGCGTCCGTGATGCGGAAGCGCGAGATCGTCGTCATCTCGGCGCGCTTCTCGTCGCAGAGCACGAGAGCGCGGATGGTCATGGCTTGGCCTTCACGGCAAGGGGCGCGGGCGGCGCGGGGAGCGGCAGGTAAGGCACGATATTGGGCGCGGCGCCGCCGGCGGGGTCGACGTAAATCTTGCCCGCCGCCTTCAGCGCTTCCTCCATTGTGTCGAGATAGAGCCGGCGCGCCGTCAGGTCGGGATCGGCGGCGTGGCTGGCCTCCAGCGCGCTGAAGCGGTCGGCGTCGCTGCGCGCCTTATCGAGCGCCTGCTCGCGATAGACCTGCGCCTCCTGGGTGAGCCTTTCAGCCTCGGCGCGGGCGCGCGGCAGGACGTCGTTGCGATAGGCGTCGGCCTCGTTGCGCAACCGCTCCTGGTCGGCGCGGGCGCGCTGCACGCCGTTGAGGCGTCGATGACGGCCTGCGGGGGATCGACGCGCTGCGATTGCACCTGGGTGATCTCAACGCCGGAATCGTAGGAATCGAGCGTAGTTTGCAGCAGATTGCGCGCGTCGTCGGCGATCTTCTGGCGCTGGTCGGAAAGGCCGGCCTGAATCGGATTGAGACCGATGGTTTGCCGCACCGCGCTTTCCCCGCCAGCTTCACCGCCCCCTCGGGATCGTAGACGTTGAAAAAGAACTCCGCCGGGTTCTTGACCCGCCACGAGATCGAGGCGGTGGCTTCGACTATGTTCTCGTCGCCAGTCAGCATCTGCATGACCGCGCCGTTGCCGATCTTGAGCTGGTTGATCGCCGTCACGCGCGGCAGCATGGCGAATTCGACGGGATAGGACCAATGGTAGTTGAGGCCGGGGCAGGTGGTTTCCACCAACCGGCCGAACCGCAGCACGAGGCCGACCTAATCGGGTTGCACGCGGTAACCCCCCCTGGCCGCCCAAACCTCCAGCGCCAGCGCGACGGTGCCCAAGATGCTGGCTTTGGGCAATCGGCGCGGCGTCCACCCGGCGGTTCTGGCGACCTGTGGCGCGGGCTGCGCGAGCGCGGGGGCGGGGCCATTTGCAGCAGGGGCGCGCGCAGCAGAAACACCGCTACGAAGCCCATGACCAGGCGCAAGGATGCCCATCATCGTCGCGCGCTGGAGGTCCTGCGGCCGCAGGCCTCGGCAGGCCAGCGCGATCACCACCGCATTGTCGGCGCTCAACAGCAAGTTGACGAACAGGATCTGCGCAGGGATAAGCAAGGCTGCGAGCAAGGTCGAGAGGTCGAGGCGGATCATTCGCCGCCCCCGCCCGCGGATAAAATGCGGCTCGGATCGAATCCGCTCACGCTTCCACCCCGATGTGCGATTTTTCGGTTCGCTCTTCTCGTTCCGAACCGCTAGGATCGGAAGCGAACCTTAACAAGTAAAAACGTGCGGCGCATGGCCGCCCGAGGGGGCATGGATATGGGAGAGCCGGCGCCGAAGGCCGCCAATTATCGTCAGTCTGAGATTCTCGCCATGCTGCGCCAGTCCGGGCGCGTGGGCGTCGAGGAGCTATCGACGCATTTCGGCGTTACGCTGCAAACCATCCGACGCGACCTCAACGAACTTAGCGAGGCCAAGGCGCTGGTGCGCGTTCACGGTGGCGCGATGATCGCCTCGGGGGTCGCCAATCTCGCCTATGAGGCGCGCCAGCTCGTGGCGCATCAATCCAAGCGACGCATCGGCGAAGCGGCGGCGCGCCTGGTGTCCGACAACGCCTCGCTGTTCATAAACATCGGAACGACGACGGAGGAGGTCGCCCGGGCGCTCGGCGGCCATTCCGGCCTGCTGGTCATCACCAACAATCTCCACGTCGCCAGCGAACTCTACCGCAACGCGGGGATGCAGGTCATCATCACCGGCGGCTCGATCCGGCAGGGCGACGGCGGCATCGTCGGCGGCGTCACCGTGGCGCAGATCGAGAATTTCCGCGTCGATCTCGCCATCATCGGCACCTCGGCCATCGACGCCGACGGCACGTTGCTCGATTTCGACGTGCGCGAGGTCGAGATCTCGCGCGCCATCATCGAACATGCGCGCCGGGTGGCGCTGGTCGCCGACAGCAGCAAATTCTCGCGCTCGGCGCCGGTGAAAATCGCCAGCTTTTCCGACATCGACGTCTTCGTCACCGACCGCTTACCCTCCGAGGAAATCGTCGAAATGTGCCGTCGCTTCAATGTGGAAGTGATCGAGGCGGGCGACGGGGGCGAAACCGAGAATGGAGACGCGGCGCGTCTGCCGGAATAGCGAAAATAGAATTATTCGTTTTTTTCGCTTGCGGCGCGGACAATGTTCGTTGTGGATTGAACTGCGAAAAGCAACGGCGTTAATCGCTACGAGCCGGGAGGGAGGGGAATTGCGCGACACCGCGACTTACAATCCGCGCTCCCCTATCGACATCGCCGTCATCGGCGGCGGGATCAACGACTGCGGCATTGCGCGCGACGCCATCGGGCGCGACTGGTCGGTGTTTTTGTGCGAGAACGCGATCTCGCCGGCGCTACGTCGAGCGCGGCGAGCAAGCTGATCTACGGCGGCCTGCGTTATCTCGAATATTACGAATTCCGCCTCGTGCGCGAGGCGCTGCTGGAGCGCGAGACGCTTTGGCGCATGGCGCCGCACATCATCTGGCCGCTGCGCTTCGTGCCGCCGCACCATAAGGGCCTCCGTCCGGCCTGGTTGTAGCGGCTCGGCTTGTTCCTCTACGATCATCTGGGCGCGCGCGAACTGCGGCCCACCACGCGCACGCTGCGGCTGCGCTCGACCCCGCCGCGCACGGCCTGCGTCTCAGCGCGGCGTGAGGACGGACTGTGGCGCCTGACGATGCGCAAGGAGACGAGCGGCGAAACTTATGAGATCGCCGCGCGCGCGCTCGTCAACGCCGCCGGGCCGTGGGTCGGCGACGTGCTGAACGGCGCCGTCGGCGCCAGCGCGCGCGCTTCCGTGCGATTGGTCAAGGGCAGTCACATCGTCACCGAACGGCTGTTCGATCACGACCGCTGCTACATCCTCCAGAACGACGACGGCCGCATCTTCTTCGTGATCCCCTACGAGCGCGACTTTACGCTGATCGGCACGACCGATCTCGACTATGCCGGCGACCCCGGCTCGGTCGCGGCCTCCGACGACGAGATCGACTATTTGTGCAAGGCGGCAGGCGATTATTTCCGCAAGCCCGTGACGCGAGACTAGGTGAAATGGAGCTATTCTGGCGTGCGCCCCTTGTTTGACGACGGCGCCACCGCCGCGCAGGCCGCCACCCGCGATTATGTGCTGAAGATCGACGCCGAGAACGGCGGCCCGGCGCTGCTCAACGTATTCGGCGGCAAACTGACGACCTATCGGCGGCTTGCCCAATCGGCGCTGGCGCAACTGGCGCCGCATCTACCGACGCCCGCGCGGCCGGGAACGTGGACGGCGCGCGCCACCCTGCCGGGCGGCGATTTCTCGGTGCAGGGGTTCGAGGCGCTGGTGAAAAGCCTCAGCGCCCGCTATCCCGCGCTGGCGCCGCAGTTGATCCGCCGCCTCGCGCGCGCCTATGGCGTGCTTGCCCCGCATATCCTCGGCGCAGCGAAAACGCCCGCGGATCTAGGCCGTTGTTTCGGCGCCGGATTGACGGAGGCCGAGATCAAATATCTCATGAACCGCGAATGGGCGATGACCGC
Organism: Pseudomonadota bacterium; assembly: GCA_021777795.1. Classification (GTDB taxonomy): domain Bacteria; phylum Pseudomonadota; class Alphaproteobacteria; order Rhizobiales; family Beijerinckiaceae; genus Roseiarcus. Next base: position 16,291 of record JAJYDD010000020.1, read on the forward strand.
GCAGGACGTCGCGTGGCGGCGCTCCAAGCTGGGCCTCGCCCTGTCACCGGCCGAAGTCGCGGTGATCGACGGTTATATGAAAGCCCAAGCGCCCGCGCTCGTGGGAGGATTGGCGTCGTGACTTTCGCGCTCGACCATATCGGCCTCTCGACTGGCGGCGTTAGCGTGATCGACGACGTCTGCCTGACCTTCGAGGCGGGCAGCCTCAACGTATTGCTGGGGCCGACGCTGGCCGGCAAAACCACGATCATGCGCCTGATGGCGGGCCTCGACCGGCCGACGAGCGGGCGCCTGCTGCTCGACGGGCGCGACGTGACCGGCATTCCCGCGCGCCAGCGTTCGGTCGCGATGGTCTATCAGGGCGCATCCGCGGGCGTTGAATAAAGCCTTCAAGATCAAGTGGAAGAGGGCGCCGGCGCATACGGCCATCCGCTATATTCTCCAGGGGCTCGACGCCGCCGATGTCGAAAAGGCGTTTCGCGAACACGCCGCTTCCTCAACTGCGCGCCCGACGCGGCTGAGGGCTGCGTTATCGCCTTCGACGGCAAGACGCTGAAGGGCAGCTTCGACAATTTCAACGACGCCAAGGCCAAACAAGTGCTCAGCGCCTTCGCGGTCGAAACGGGGCTGGTTCTCGCTCACATCGAAATCGACGAGAAATCCAACGAAATCCTGGACCTGCAGAAGCTGTTGGCCGAACTCGACGTGGCCGGGCGCATCGTCACTTGCGACGCCTTGCACTGTCAAAAAAACGTTCCAAGCCGCCGCCGCCGCCAACGCCCATTTGATTGTCCAGATCAAGGACAATCAACCGACCCTCTTTAGCGAGGTCGAAGCCGCCTGCGCCACTGCCGAGCCGCTGTCGAGCGAAAGAAGCATCGACAAGAACCGGCGCAACCGCCACGAAACCCTAGCCGTCGCCGTGTTCGAAGCCAAGCCCGCCGTCGCCGAAACGGAATGGGAGCCGCATGTGGCCGCCATCATCCGGGTCGAGCGCACGGTCCACCACTTCCAGCCCGCCACAGGACGCTGGACGCGCAGCTTCGAAACCTCGTTCTATCTGTCCAACCGCCCCCTCGAAGCCCAGACCGCCGCCGCCGCGGTCCGCCAGCACTGGGGGATCGAGAAGACCTTCCACTACTCGCGCGACGTCACCTTCCGCGAAGACGCATCGAGAATCCGCAAAAATCCTGGCGTCTTCGCCAGACTGCGCAGCCTCGCCTACAATATCCTGAGGCCCAATCAAACCGACACGATCCCACAGGACCGCCTCGCAGCCGCCTTCGGCGGTCCGAAATCCATCTTCTCAATGACCTTCAGTAGAAATCGTCGAACAGCCCTCACATGAGGGGTCTCGTGTCAACTCGAATTTTGCATCTTCGATTCCGTGGTTGGTCGCCATTCTTCTACCGATAGGCGACGGTCTCTGTCCTTCACCGAGGCGGAACTCCTGACGCGGCGGATCATCCACCGCCAACCTCACATCCGGCCGGACTCATGTCCGAGACCAATATCCCGAATTCGGGCAAGCGGAGTTCCGAGAAGGGCGACCCCAATCTGGAGAACGGAGCGTCTCGCCCAAGGGCTGTTGCGGTAGCCGCCCCCTCGGATCGGTTAGGCAGATCGCACATCTACCGTATCAGCGTGGTCGTTTGCGTGATAACCTCGACATTGGGTTGTCGTCGCCGCTTTCTTCCGGCAGCTATGAGGCCGGCAGAAACACGGCTCCCTCGGGAACGACGCCGTGCGTCACGTATCTCCACAAGTCGATCAGCAGCTTTCGCGCCAAGGCGACGAGCAGAATTTTCTTCATGCGCCCGTTCGCCCCCGCCAGGCGCTCTCTGAACCATTTGGCTAGCGCGCTTTCGGACTGATAGCGAAGCCACAGCCAGGCGAGTTCCCCCATCGCCCCGCGAAGCCTTCGGTTTCCCGACTTGCTGATGCCCTGTTCGCGCTCGCTGCCGCCGCTGTTGAACGGCGTGCCGGTCAGCCCCGCATAGCTCCCCAAAGCCTTGCCGCTGGCGAAGGATCGAATGAACGCCTCGCACACGGGCGCCGTTGCGCTCTGCGCGCCGATGCCGCGCAGCCCGGCCGGCCGTTGGATCATCCCTTCCTCCCAGCCAGGGGCTTCGTCTTCCAGCGCCGCGTCGCGCCGCCGCTCGATCGCCGCAATCTGCCCCAATATCAATTCGAGGCGTTCGAGGATGCGCAGGATCTTCGCCCTGGCGTGCTCCGGCAAGGACTTACCCAACGGCGTTCGCAGCGTCTCCAACTTTGTCCGACGGTCGCGCCGCAGCGGGTTGTAGTCGTCGACGCCTAGCGTCGCCAAGGTCGCGCCGATCCGGTTGGTCAACGAAATCCGCTCGCGCACAAGTTCTTCGCGTTCCCGCGTCGGGCGACGCGCATCTTCGTCGGCTTCATCGGGAACTCTTACCATCGAGCACACGCGAGGCTCGCCGCGCAGCCAAGCCAGCAAGGTCCGCAGCAGCAGATCGGCGTCGATCTTGTCGGATTTCGCTCGGCGCTTGCGCCGTTCCACCGGCACGCTCGATGGCTGAAC
>JAJYDD010000021.1 GCA_021777795.1 Pseudomonadota bacterium
GCGCAAGCCGGCGCGCAGGCCCTGCGGCGCGTCGCGCGCCACCTCATCGCCTTTGGCGCGGAACGTCGCCAGCGCCGCTTTGTCGTTGTGGAGCGCGAAATCGAGCAGGGCGCGGCGCATCGTCTCCAGATCGCGGCTGGCGCCCTCGATCTCCGTCTGCGCGGCGGCATAGGCGTTGAGGCCGGCGACGCCCGCCGCGACGCCGCGCGCCTGATGATCGGAGAAAGCGACCAGTCCCAGCATCGCGGCGAGCAGCGCCGCCGACAGCCCATAGAGCTTGGCGCGGATACTGAGGGAACGCGGGCCGAACGCCATGCGGGACACCTTGCCAACGCCTGCGCGGCGGCGCCGTCGCAGAAGCCTGATTGTGCGGGAGGGGACATGTCGCGCGGGCGACGAGACGGCCGGCGCCGGTCATGGCGCGGAAGGGAGGCGATCCGCGCCCCTGTTCACTCTAAATAAAGCGCGCCATTTAAGGGCGGCTTAACGCCGTGCGCCGGCAGGGCAAGGTTTGACTTGGCGCCCAAGGGCGTGAGAGCTTCGCGACAACAATTCACCGGGGAGGGGATACATGTGTGGGATGTGCGAGCTTGCGACCGCGATGGAGGCGCGCTCGGCGCCGGTGTTCGCGGCGACGGACGGCGCGCCGCCGAAGTCCGCCGCGCCGACCCATCTGGAGGCGCAGTTCGCCGCCGCGGGGCCGCCGGAAGGCGTCGGCCGCAAGGGACAGCGCACGCTCATCAAGGGTGGCGTCGTCGTCACGATGGATGAAGCGATCGGCGATTTCGCGGTTGGCGACGTGCTGATCGAGGGCGGCAAGATCCTGCAAGTGGCGGCCTCCATCGACGCGCCTGACGCCGCCGTGATCGACGCTTCCGGGCATATCGTCGTCCCCGGCTTCATCGACACCCATCATCACCAGTTCGAGACCATCCTGCGCAGTGCGCTCGCCGACGCCATCCTCATCAACGACGGACGGCCGGAGAGCGCCAACAATTACTACGAATCGGTGCTGCTCAAGCTGAGCCAAGTCTACCGGCCCGAGGACGTCTATATCAACGAGTTGTTCGGCTCGATCTCGCATATCGACGCCGGCGTCACCACCGCCCATGACGTGAGCCAGATCCACCATTCGCCCGAACATTCCGATGCGGCGATCGCGGGATTGCAGGCGGCCGGGCGGCGCGCGGTGTTCGGCTATTTCGAGGGCTGGGGCGAGGCGACCAAATATCCCGGCGACGCGGCGCGGCTGCGCGCGCAATATTTCTCCAGCGGCGATCAACTGCTGTCGATGTTCATGGGCGGCGAGATCTACCTGCCAGGCTATGAGAAGGCCTGGGAGGTCGGGCGCGAACTGGCGCTGCCGATCGCGCTGCATGTGGTGGGCACGTTCGGGATGCAGCCGACCTTCGACGCGCTGGCGGCCGCCGGCAAGTTCGGTCGCGATTGCTTCTTCATCCACATGACCGGCATGAGCGAGGCGGGCTGGAAAGCGGCGGCCGACGCCGGCGCGCATGTCTCGATCTCCGGCCCGATCGAGATGCACATGCGCCACGGCATGCCGCCGATCCAGAAGATCCTCGACCTTGGGCTGAGCGCCTCGCTGTCGAGCGACGTCGAATGCACGCTGAGCGCCGACATGTTCACCCAGATGCGCGGCGTCCTCACCCTCCAGCGTATGCTGGCCAACGAGCTGGCCTTGCAGGGCAAGGACTATCCCAAGCTGATGACGTCTCGCGACGCGCTGAAGCTCGCCACGAGGGGCGGCGCGCAGGGGTTGAAGCTCGATCATGTGACCGGCTCGCTGACCCCGGGCAAGGCCGCCGACATTGTGCTGCTCGACGCCAATGCGATCAATGTCGCGCCGCTCAACAACGCGGTCGGCGCCGTCGTCACGCTGATGGACCGCTCCAATGTCGCGACCGTGCTCTGCGCCGGCGAGGTGAAAAAATGGCGCGGGGCGATGGTCGGCTATGATATCGCCAAGCTGCGCACGGAGCTTGAGGCCAGCCGCGATTACGTGTTCGCCAAGGCCGGTTTCGCGCGTGACCCCGTCAAGGCGTGATCGCGGAGAAGGCAATGGTTCGGGTTCTGGTCATCGGCCTCGGCAATATGGGGATGAGCCACGCCCGCGCGTATAAGAGCCTGGACGGCTTCGAGATCGCGGGCCTGTGCGCCCGCGACATCGCGAACCGGCCGGAGATCGCGGCGGAGTTTCCCGGCGTCGCGCAGTTCGGCGACTACGCGACGGCGCTCGCCGAGACCAGGCCCGATGCGGTCTCCATCAACACCTGGCCCGACACCCACGCGGCTTTCGCGCGGCAGGCGATAGAAGCCGGCGCGCATGTGTTCATCGAAAAGCCGCTCGCCGACAATGTCGCCGAGGCCGAGGCGATCGTCGCGCTCGCCAGAGCGCGCGGCCGCAAGCTGATGATCGGCTACATCCTGCGGGTGCATCCGTCATGGACGAAATTCGTCGAGATCGGCCGCACGCTCGGCAAGCCGCTGGTCATGCGGATGAACCTCAACCAGCAATCTTCCGGCGCGCAATGGGCGACGCATAAAAAGCTTATGGAGACGGTGAGCCCGCTCGTCGATTGCGGCGTGCATTACGTCGATGTGATGTGCCAGGTGACGGGCGCCAGGCCCGTGCGCGTCCATGCGCTGGGGGCGCGGCTCAGCGACGACATCGCGCCGGGCATGTATAATTACGGCTGCTTGCAGGTCGCCTTCGACGACGGGTCGGTCGGCTGGTACGAGGCCGGCTGGGGGCCGATGATGAGCGAGACCGCGTTTTTCGTCAAAGACATGATCGGCCCCAAGGGCGCGGTCTCGATCGCGGTGGACGAGGCCAAGACCGAATCGGCTGCCATCGACAGCCACACCAAGACCAGCGCCTTGAGGGTGCATCACGCCGCGCTTGGCCCGGACGGGCGTTTGGCCAAGCGCGACGAAATCCTGCGCATGGACGACGAGCCCGGCCACCAAGAGCTATGCGAGCGCGAGCAGAGCGCCTTTCTCAAGGCGATCCGCGACGACGAGGATCTCGGCGAGCATGCGCGCGGCGCGATCGATTCGCTGCGCATCGCGCTGGCGGCGGATGAGAGCATCCGCACCGGAAAGCTCGTGACCTTGGCTTAGCCGCCGCCATAACGCGCCGTGACGGCCTTGGCGAGGCGCTCGGATTCGCTGAGATAGGCGGCGATCGTCGCCCGCGCGTTCGCGGTGCAGACCCGATAGGTCAACCGGTACCCGTCGAAACCGTGGTTAAAGGCGCCGGCGAGAAGGTCCTTGTCGGCCTGCGGGCGCGGATCGGTTTCGATGAGCCCGGCGATACGGCGGCGGAATTCGGCGCCGTCGCCGTCGTGGCAGAGATCGCGCAGATAGGCGAGCGCCCCCATCAACTCCGCCAGCCGCAACAGATTGGCCTCGTAGGGCGGCGGTTCGACGCGGGCAGGGCTCGGCGAAGGCGTGGGCGCGGGTTTGGCCGCCGGCGCGCCTTGGGCGAGCGCCAGAACCAGCGCCGCGACCGCCGGGCTCATCGGGCGGCGATGACGGCGGCGCGCGCCAGAATGTCGGGCAGTTCCGGCGTGGTCGGGCGACCGCCGAGGTCGTAGGGATCGATCCAGGCGATCTCGTCAACCTCGTCGCTCAAGCGCGGCTCGCCGCGCCGCCAGCGCGCCGCGAACACAGTGATGATGAAATGCGCCCGCACCCGCAGACCCTCGCGCTCGATCGGCTCAACGTGTCGCACGAAGCCGAGAATATCAGCCTCGACGCCGACCTCTTCGGCGAGTTCACGCGCCGCCGCCGCCTCCAGCGTCTCGCCGACCTCGACCGCGCCGCCGGGCAGCGAGAACGCGCCGCGCCACGGAGCGCGCGTTCGCCGCGCGATCAACGCCCGCCCGTCGCGGAACACGGCGGTCGAGACCGCTGGGATAGGGCGGGCCGGATAGAGCCGGTCTTCGCGCTCGCTCAAGGAAACAGCCGCCGCCGTGTCCAACCGTGGGCGGCGCGGGCGAAGCGCACGCGGTCATGCAGGCGGAAGGCGCCGTCGGCCCACAGCTCCACCTCGTCCGCCTCCAGCCGGAAGCCGCGCCAATAGGGCGGGCGGGGAATCTCGTCGTCGCCGAACCGCTGCTGATATTCGGCCGTCAACGCCTCCAGCGCCGCGCGCGATTCCAGCGCCCGCGATTGCTGGCTCGCCCAGGCGCCAATCTGCGACTGGCGGGGCCGGGAGTGAAAATAAAGATCGGCCGCCGCTTCGTCGATGAGGCTGACCGGGCCGCGAAACCGCGCCTGCCGACGCAAGGATTTCCAGTGGAACAGGGCGGCGGCCTTCGGTCGCGCCTCGATCTGGCGGCCCTTGGCGCTTTCGACATTGGAATAAAACACTAGCCCGCCGGCCTCGACGCCTTTGCACAGCACCATGCGCGCGTCGGGAAGCCCGTCGGCGTCGACGGTCGCCAGCGTCATCGCCTCGGGATCGTTGATCTCGCGCGCCCTGGCCGCCTCGAACCATTGCGCGAACAGCGCGAAAGGGTCCTCGCAGGCGTCGAGGTTACCAAGATTTAAGTTTGCGTCGCTCAATATAGGAATCTCTGGGAGTGGATTTGGTCTTGCCGATGATAGAGGCTTTCGCGCGGCGACGCGAGGGGCGCATGAAAGCGCCGGCACGCTGGGCCGCGTTGAGCGCGGGCTTTGCGCTGACGGGCCTGGCGCTCGGCGGTTGCTCGATGTCGATCGCGGGTTTCATCGACCCCTCGCCGACGGGCGCGGTGAAGTCGCGGTTCTATCCCTTCGCGCAGGAGGATTGGGCGAAGGCCGAGCCGGCGCTGATCGCCGCCATCCGCGCGAGCGTTGGCGACGACCCCGTGCTGTGGAGCAATGCGGCGAGCGGGCGCAGCGGCGTGGTCGTCGGCGTCGGGTCGCGCTTTGCGCGCGGCGGGGCGACCTGCCGCTCCTTCGTCGCCCGCATCAGCGACCAGGGGACGCCGCGCGACGTCGAAGGCTCGGCCTGCGAAAAGGCCGGCGACGTGACGGTTTCCGATGCTGGGCCGTTCCCCAGGGTCTGAGCTTGCGGCCTTGCGCGGCGAGCGACGAAAGCCCACATATCCGGCAAATCATCGTGCGCCGCTGTAGCGGGCGCGGGGAGTTCGGGGCTTTAGATGCGCGATCCCTATAGCGTGCTCGGGCTGGCCAAGACCGCCAGCGCCGGGGAAATCAAGTCAGCTTTCCGGAAGCTGGCGAAAAAATACCATCCGGACCAGAGCAAGGAGCCGAAGGCCAAGGAGCGCTTCGCCGAGATCGGCCAAGCTTACGAGATTCTCGGCGACGAGAAGAAGCGCGTCCAATTCGATCGCGGCGAGATCGACGCCGAGGGCAAGCCGCGGGCGCCGCAGTTCGAGGGCTTCGGCGCCGGTCCTGGCGGCGCCGGCCCCGGCGGTGGCGGGTTTCGCAATTTTCATTTCGAGTTTGGCGAAGGCATGGGCGGGCGCAACATCGACCCGGATGTGTTCGCCGAACTCTTCGGCGCCGCCGGGCGCGGGCGTCCGCGCCCGCCGCCGAAAGGTGAGGATGTCGCCGTCGCGGTCACCGTGCCGCTGGCGCAGGTCGCTTCCGGGGGCGACGTGCGGGTGAGCTTGCCGACCGGCAAGACGCTCGACGTCGCCGTGCCCATCGGCTTCGAGGACGGCAAGGCGATACGCCTGCGCGGACAGGGCGAGCCCGCGCCGCGTGGTGGACAACCGGGCGATGCGCTGGTGACGCTGCGCTATGCGCCGCATCCACTGTTCAAGGTCGAGGGGCGCGACCTGCGCCTCGATCTGCCGATCACGCTTTATGAGGCGGTGCTGGGGGCGAAGGTGAGGGCGCCGACGCTCAGCGGCGCGGTCGAGATCACGGTTCCCGCGGGAACCAGCAGCGGGCGCGTGCTGCGACTGCGCGGCAAGGGCCTGCCCGGCGCCGGCGAGGCGCTGGCCGGCGACCTGTTTTTGACGCTGCGCATCGCGCTGCCGCAGGCCGAAGACGCCGCGCTCGCCGATCTCATGCGCCAGTGGCGCGAGGAGAAGCCCTACGATCCGCGCCAGGGCATGAGCGCCTAACCGGCCGCAACAGCGAATCTTGCGGCCGCTTGGGTTATTAACATCCGCCGCGCCGCGCAGGCTGGGGCGGCGCGGTCGCACACATTTTGCCCTCTGTTCCCGCAAATGGGCTGGCGACGGTGGACGCCATCTTTCGGCGACCTGTCCCATTCAGCGAGCGTTCAGGCGCCGACCGCTCTAGTGGGCCCTGTCGAAAAAGAATCAGAGTCGGCGCTTGAACCGGCGACAGGGCTAAGGGGCGTTGCGCGCGGCTTGCCGTGTGCGGAGTCACGCGCGCCTTGCCGCAATCGGCGCCGGCTTGGGGAACCAAGCTCGTGCCGATTGCGCCCGCCAGACCGGAAACCCTGTTGAAAGCCGCGGGATCGCTCGCCGCTTATCCGCTTGCGCGATCTCCCCGGGGCGGCGGACCGCTTTCCATTCTCGGCGACGGCGACATGCTGCGCTGGCGCTACGGCGAGCGGCTGGAGGACGTGCTTGAGGACGCCTGCCGCCGCTATGCCGAGCGCGTCGCCGTCTCGCTGGACGGCCTCGACATCACTTTCGCCGAACTCGATGCGCGCGCGAATCAGATGGCGCGCCACTTCCGCGTTCTCGGCGTGCGCCCCGGCGACCGCGTCGGCGTGCTGCTCGACCGAGGGCTGGATTGTTATGTCACGCTGTTCGGGTTGTTGAAGGCCCGGGCAGCCTATGTGCCGATCGACGCCAACCACCCCGCCGACCGGCTCGCCTATATCCTGGAGGATTCGCAAAGCCGCCTCGCAGTCACCCAGCAGCGCTTCGCCGACCGTTTTCCCGCTGGCTTGCCGCTGGTCGTGCTCGACCGCGCCCGTTACGAGATTTCGGCGGCGTCCGACGCGCCGCTGAAGGACGACGAGCGCGGCGGCGGCGCCGAGACGCTGGCTTATGTGCTCTACACCTCCGGCACGACGGGGCGGCCCAAGGGCGTCGCGGTGGCGCATCCCTCGATCTGCAATTTCGTGCGCGTCGCCGCCGAGAGCTATGGATTCGGCGTCGGAGACCGCGTCTATCAGGGCATGTCGATCGCCTTCGATTTCTCGGTCGAGGAGCTTTGGGTTCCGCTCGTCGCCGGGGCGACGCTGGTTCCCAACGCCTCCGCCAACAGCCTGTTCGGCGAGGAACTCGCGCAATTCCTGGAGTCGCGCGCGGTCACCTGCTTTTGCTGCGTGCCGACTCTGCTGGCCTCCATCGAGCGCGACCTGCCGGCGCTGCGGGTGCTGCTGATCGGCGGCGAGGCTTGCCCGCCGGCGCTCGTCAGCCGCTGGAGCCGGCCTGGGCGCACGCTGCTCAACAGCTACGGCCCGACCGAGACGACCGTCACCGCCACGCTCGGCGTCATGCGGCCGGACAGACCCGTCACCATTGGCCGGCCGCTGCCGACCTATTCGATCGTCATCCTCGACGCCGAGCGCGCCGTGGCGCTGCCGCTCGGGGAGAGCGGCGAGATCGGCATCGCGGGCGTCGGCGTCGCCGAGGGCTATCTCAACCGGCCGGAACTGACGCAGGCGAAGTTCATCGACGACTTCCTCAAGCTTCCCAACAATCCCTCGGGCCGAATTTACCGCACCGGCGATCTCGGGCGCATCAACGACGAGGGCGAGATCGAATATCTCGGGCGCATCGACACCCAGGTGAAGTTGCGCGGCTACCGCATCGAACTGACCGAGATCGAATCGGTGCTGCTCGAATGCGCCGATGTCGCCCAGGTCGCGGTCGCGACTTTCGAGCCTGTCCCCGGCGCGCCGGAACTCGTCGCCTATTATTCGGTGCGCCACGGCGCGCCGGCGCCCGGGCCCGCCGACCTCCTCGCCCATCTGCGTTCGCGCCTACCCGCCTATATGACGCCCGCCTATCTGGAGCGGCTGCCCTTCATCCCGATGCTGGTCAGCAACAAGACCGACCGCGCGCAATTGCCGAAGCCGAAATCGCCGCCGATCCGCGTCAGCGCCAGCAACGCCGAGCCCGAGACGCCGCTGGAGCGCCTGCTTTGCGAGGCGCTGAAATCGGCGCTCGGGCTCGACAAAGTCTCCATCGACGGCGATTTCTTCAAGGAATACGCCGCCCATTCGCTTTTGATGGCGCGCTTTTGCGCCCGCATCCGCCAGGCCTCGCCGCTGACGCAGGTGGCGATGCGCGACATCTACGCCCACACCACCGTGCGCCGCCTCGCTGCGGCGCTTGTCGCCGAGAAGCCGGCGATCGAGACCCATGCGGAGGGCGCGCAGGAGACGCCGAGCCGCCTAGCCTACGCGCTGACCGGCGCGGCGCAGCTTGGCTTCTACGCCGTGGCGGGGCTCGCGGGCGTGGCGGCGATGCAGGCGAGCGTCGCCTTTACCTACGCCGCTGCGCAATCCCCCCTCGCCCTTCTCGGTCGCGCCGAGATCGTCGTCGCCGCCTGGTTCTTCGGCCTCAACGCTCTCGCCATTGCCGCCAAGTGGGCGCTGATCGGCCGCGCCCGGCCGGGAACGATCAAGCTGTGGAGCGCCGCCTATTTCCGCTTCTGGGTCGCCCGTCAGCTTGTCTCGCTCGCGCCGGCCTTGCTGTTCGTCGGCGAGCCGTTGTTCAACGTCTTCCTGCGCTGCCTCGGCGCCAAGATCGGGGCGCGCGCGGTGATCGCGACGCCGACGGTTCCAGTCGCGGCGGACTTGTTCGAAGTCGGCGAGGACGCCGTCATCGCGCGCCGGGTCATGGCGCCGGGCTATGGCGCGGTCGGGCAGGGCCTGCATTTCGGGCCGATCCAGCTCGGCAAGGGCGCCTATGTCGGCGAGGCCAGCGTGCTCGACGTCGACAGCGCGCTCGGCGATTTCGCCCAGCTCGGCCACGCCTCCTCGTTGCAGCGCGGCCAGCGCGTTCCCGCCGGCAAGCGCTATCATGGCTCGCCGGCCGAGGAGACGGTGACCAATTTCCGCCTCGCCGACGAACTGACCACGGACTCGTGGCGGCGCGCTGTGTTCACCGTCGGCCGGCTCCTGCTCACTGTTTTCGTCCTCGGGCCCGTCGCCGAAGCGGCGACGGCCTGGGCGCTGTCAGCTTTGACCAGCGACGGCGGCGCGCGGCAGTCGGGCGTCTCAGCGCTCGGCCTGCTGCCGGGCGTGCTGGCCTTGGCGGCGGCGCTGTCGGCGGCCTCGCTCTTCGGCGGTCTGGCGCTGGTCTACGCCCTGCCGCGCGCGCTCTTTGCATTCCTGCGCGAAGGGCGGATTTATCGGCTCTACGGCGTCCACTATGTTCTGCTACGCTACGCGCAGGCGGTCTCCAACTCCGCCTTCTTCCAGCTTCTGTTCGGCGACAGCGTCTTCATCGAGACATACCTGCGCCTTTCGGGCGTCAAGCTCGCCGCTTCGCGTTCCACCGGCTCCAACTTCGGCACGGAACAGGCGTTCGAGATCCCGTTCCTGTGTTCGATCGGGGCGGGATCGGTGGCGTCCGACGGGCTGACGATGGGCAATGTCGTCTTCAACAGCCATTCGTTCCGCATCGGCGCGGCGCGCATCGGCGCCGACAGCTTCGTCGGCACCGACGTTTACGTGCCGCCCGGGGCGCGGCTCGGCGACAATTGCCTGCTCGGCACCAAGGTCATGGCGCCGATCGACGGACCGATGCGCGAGAACGTCGGCCTGCTGGGGTCGCCCGCCTTCGAGATCCCGCGCGCCGCCGCGCGCGACCTCGAACTCGTCGGCCGTCTCGATGAAGCGACGCGCGCCCGGCGTCTGCGAGACAAGACCCGGCACAACGTCGCCTCCATGCTGATGACGCTCGCCCGGCGTTTCGCGGTCGAAGCCATCGTCCTCTATGCGCTGATTCTGGCTGACGATCTCTATGGCTGGAGCCATTTTTGGGCGATGTCTGCGGCGCTGGCGCTCGCCGGCCTCGCCGTGCTCGGCCTCGACATCCTCATCGAGCGCGCGGCCTACGGCTTTCGCCGCATGCAGCCGCTGGTGGCGACCAGCTACGAGCGCGCCTTCTGGGAGGTCGAGCGCTATTGGAAACTGTCGGGCGCTGGCGTGGTGTCCAGCCTGTTTGCGGGCACGCCGTTCCGGCCGATGCTGCTGCGGCTGGCCGGCGTCAAGGTGGGGGCTTGCGTGTTCGACGACGGCGCCAACATGAGCGAGCGCACGCTGGTGGAGATCGGCGACGGCGCGGCGCTCAATCGTGGCGTGATGCTGCAATCGCATTCGCTGGAGGAAGGCGTCTACAAGTCGGACTTCATCCGCATCGGCGCCGGGGCTTCGCTCGGCGTCGCTTCCCTCGTCCATTACGGCGTGACCTTGGGCGAACGCACGCGGCTCGATCCCGACGCCTTCCTGATGAAGGGCGAGATCACGCCGGCGGATTCGCGCTGGCGCGGCAATCCGGCCCGCCTCGTCGCCCGCCGCGTGGAGCCGGCGGCGATGCTGATGGCGGCCGAGTGAGACGCTTCGCCTCGGCCTTCCGCCTGCGCGCCTCTGCATCCGTCTCCGGCCAAGCCGGCCTCGCCGCCCGTCTCGCCGCGCAGGGCTTGCGCCTCGCGACGCGCGCTCTCGCGATCGGCGACGAGGCGGCCTTCCCTGACGCCAGCGAGCCGCTGTCGCGCCGTCGCGCCAGCGGCGCCGCCCGGCTGGCGGGGCGCGCCGCGCTTGCTGAACTCGGCAGCCCCGCCGCGGCGGAACTGCCGCGTGCGCCCGGCGGTTTCGCCCTGTGGCCCCAGGGGTTCCGCGGTTCGCTCGCCCATGACGGCGGGCTGGCCGCCGCCGTTGCCGCGCGGGCGGCGGATGTCGCGGCTGTCGGCGTCGATGTCGAACCCGCGCAGGCCCTGCCGGATGAAGTCGCCGAGATCGCTTTGCTGGCCGGCGAGCGGCGCGCCTCGGTCAGCGATCCCACGCTGGCGCGGGCGATTTTCGCCGCCAAGGAGGCGGTCTACAAGGCGGTCAATCCGATAGACGGTTGCGCGCCGGAATATGAGGACATCGAAATCGATCTTGCCGCCCATTGCGCTCGCCTGGGCGACGGGCGCGCGCTTCGTCTCGATTACGAGCGACTCGACATCGCGGATGGGGCGCGCTGGGTCGTCGTCGCCTACGCGCTCGTGAGGGGCTGACTACTCGCGCGCCGACGCGGGAATCAGCGCGCCGACGCCCGATCGGGTCGGGCCGACCACGGCATAGGCGAAGCCGCGCTCGGCGCCGGCCAGGATCGTCTCGTCGGAATCGCGGCCCAGAATCGTCGGCAGGTCCGGCAAGGCGTCGGTCGGCTCCACGAGCACGCCGGCGCGACCGCCAAGCGCATCCTCGTAGAGCACCAACGCCGCCGCCGAATCGACGCCGGGCACGATGCGCACGCCGAGCAGCGACCAGCCCGGCGGCCTCAGCCGCCTCGCCTCCAGCCGGGCGAAGCGCGCGCCGAGCCAAGCCGCGACCGTACGCGGATCGTCGGAGGTCAAATCGAGGCGCGAATCGATAAAGGCAGGGGCGGCGCGCAGCGCCGCATCGGCGCGCCGCATCAGCGCCGGGCGAGGGTCGCCGGGGCCGCCGGCGAAGGCAGAGACGCCCATGACGAAGACGATCCCGCCAAGCGTCGCCTTGCGCCATCCCTGGCCGTGGCGCGCCGTAGTCTCGACGCGCGGCGGGTTAGAAAGATCACGCGCCGACGACGCTTTGGCGCTGATCTCGTTTTCATTGGAGGGCCGGCCGATCGTCGGCGCCTGTCGCGGCTTCGCCCCTGCGCCGAAGGCGTGGCGGATCGCTTCGTTCTGCGCCTCCCATGCTTCGACCCTCGCGCGCAGCTTGGCGTCGCGACGCAGCGCGGCTTCGAATTCGGCGCGGTCGGCGGGGCTCAGGCTATTGTCGACATAGGCGTGCGCGTCGAGGCCCGCGTAGCCCTCGCTCATTTAATGACCCTGAGGTGGGCGGCCCCCGCCCAGCCGCCAGCCGCAGCGTCGACGTCGACGCCCATATGCGAAGCGAGCCGGCAACGGGCGCGCTCCAGGCGCTCCACCAGTCGCGAAAGCGGCACATCGAGGGCCTCGGCCGCCTCGGCGTGGGTGAAGCGGGCGAGGCAGACCATCAGCAGCGCCTCGCGCAGCTCCAGCGGCAGCGCGCGCACGCCGCTGACGACGCTCGGTCCACGAGCGGGCGATTCGCCCCAGGCCGCGTCCTCGTCGAGCGCCATGCGCCGCACGTGCCGGCGATAGAGCTGGACGAAGCGCGCATAGGCGGACGCGCGGTCCGGTGGGCGGCCACGTTCGGCAATAGGAGCCAGGCAAGTTTGTCGAATCAGCTTATCCACGAGCCGAGCGGCGGCCGAATCGTCAAGTACGAATCGCTCGTCACGCACCAGCGCCAAACCAAAGCGCCGCAAGCCATTGGCGTCGTCAGCCCATTCTCTTGTGTGTGGCACGTCGAAGGACCTAGGCGGTAATCTGCGGTTAATCACTCTATTCCGAACCGATTTGACGTCCAAGCGGTTTATTCGCGCCCTGGGCAGAAATGTCGCCGTCCGCGTCCCGCCGCCTTCCCATATCCCTTCGCCGGGGCTATGGGATCGCAAGGCTGGCGAGGCGCGGGCGGGGGATTTATGACGGCTGCTACGGCGATCGAGGGCGCGATGCGCGGGCTGAAGGGCGTCATCCTCGGCGTCGCCAACAACCGCTCCATCGCCTATGGCATCGCCAAGGCCGCGCGGGCCGCCGGCGCGGAGGTCGCGCTCACCTTCCAGGGCGACGCTTTGGCCAAGCGCGTGCGCCCGCTCGCCGCCGATCTCGGCGCGCATGTGCTCGGCCATTGCGACGTCACCGACGGCGCCACGATCGACGCGGTTTTCGCCGAGGCGGAGAAGCTTTGGGGCGGGGTCGACTTTGTCGTCCACTGCATCGCCTTCGCCGATAAGGACCAGCTCACCGGCCGCTATATCGAGACCACCGAGGAGAACTTCACCAAGTCGCTGATGATCTCCTGCTATTCCTTCACCGCCGTAGCCCAGCGGGCCGAGAAGCTGATGAAGAATGGCGGCGCGATGCTGACGCTGACCTATTACGGCGCCGAGAAATGGATGCCGCACTACAATGTCATGGGCGTCGCCAAGGCGGCGCTGGAGGCGAGCGTGCGCTATCTGGCCGCCGACCTCGGGCAGAACAACATCCGCGTCAACGCCATTTCCGCCGGCCCGATCAAGACTTTAGCCGCCTCCGGCATTGGCGATTTCCGCTACATCCTGCGTTGGAACGAGTTCAACTCGCCGCTGCGCCGCACGGTGACGATCGAGGAGGTCGGCCAGTCGGCGGTCTATCTCCTGTCGCCGATGTCGCTGGGCGTCACCGGCGAGATTCTCCACGTCGACGCCGGTTATCACGTCGTCGGCATGAAGCACCCCGATGCGCCGGATGTGACCGTGGGCGGCGCCTGAAGCCTGCCTGTCAAGATTGATTTACGGGAACTGTGTCAAATGAGATTGACATAGCGCAAAGACCGCGTCGCTCGGCATTGTAATCTCCCCCAAACTTCCAGGGGGGGAAGCCGGATGCGCATCCTACTCATACATCCCAACTATCATTCCGGCGGGGCCGAGATCGCCGGCAACTGGCCGCCGGCCTGGGCCGCCTATCTCGCGGGCGCGTTGAAAGACGCAGGCTACAGCGATGTCGTCTTCGTCGATGCGATGACCAACAATCTCAGCGACGAAGAGATCGAGCGGCGCATCGCCGAGGCCAGCCCCGACATCGTCGGCGCCACCGCCATCACGCCGTCGATCTACAAAGCCGAGCGCGCGCTGCAACTGGCCAAGAAGGCCGCGCCCCATTGTGTGACTCTGCTCGGCGGAATCCATGCCACTTTCATGTACAAACAGGTCCTGTCGGAGGCGCCCTGGATCGACGCGATCGTTCGCGGCGAGGGCGAGGAGATTTTGGTCGAGACCGTGCGCGCGATCGAAAGCGGGGAATTCAAGACCTCGCGCCGCGCGATCAAGGGCCTCGCCTTCCTCGACGAGACGCCCGAGGGACCGCGCATCGTGTCGACCCAGGCCGCAGCGACTGTCAAGAACCTGGACGCGATCAATCCGGACTGGGGCATCCTGGAATGGGATAAATACAATTACATTCCTATGAATTCCCGCGTCGCGATCCCTAATATGGCCCGCGGGTGTCCGTTCACCTGCTCGTTCTGCTCGCAGTGGAAGTTTTGGCGTGACTACCGTGTTCGAGACCCGAAGAAGGTCGTCGACGAGATCGAGGCTCTGTTTAATAAATATAACGTCAAATTCTTCATCCTCGCCGATGAGGAGCCGACGATCAACCGCAAGAAGTTCATTCTGTTCTGCGAGGAACTCATCGCACGCGGGCTCAACAAGAAGGTGCTTTGGGGCATCAACACCCGCGTCACAGATATCTTGCGCGACGAGGCGCTGTTGCCGCTCTATCGCAAGGCGGGCCTCATTCATGTCTCGCTCGGCACCGAGGCGGCCGCCCAGTTGAAGCTCGATCGCTTCAACAAGGAGACCAAGGTCGCCGACAACAAGCGCGCGATCCAGCTTCTGCGCGAGGCGGGCATTGTGGTGGAGGCGCAATTCATCGTTGGCCTCGAGAACGAGACGGCGGCCACCCTGGAAGAAACCTATCAGATGTCGCAGGACTGGAAGCCGGATTTGGCGAACTGGTCTATGTATACGCCCTGGCCATTCACCCAACTATTCAATGAAATGAGCGATAAAGTCGAGGTATTCGACTTCGAGAAATATAATTTCGTAACGCCAATCGTCAAGCCGGACGCTATGGACCGCGCCGAATTGCTCGATAGGGTAATGAACAACTATCGACGCTTTTACATGAAGAAGGCGCTATTCTCCTATCCGTGGGCCGGCAGCGGCGAAAGGCGGCGCTATTTGCTCGGCTGTCTCAAAGCGTTCCTGAAATCCGGCTTCGAGCGCAAGTTCTACGACCTCGGCAAGGTCGGCTATTGGGGGCCGCAGTCGAAAAAGAAAGTCGATTTCCACTTCGACAGCGCGCGCCAACTCACCGCGGCGGCCGAGGACGATTGGAAGGCCGCGGCGGAAAAAACCCGCAAGATGCAGGCGCGCGCCCAGCAAAGCCAAGCTTTGGATTGCGGCGGCGGCTCGGAACAGATGAGCGATGACGAACCGGCGAGCGAAGGCGCACGGGTCTGAGGCGCCGGCGCGCGTCGGTCCCAACGCCGCCATCCAGGTCATCGCGGCGCTGCGCCGTTGCGACGGCGCCGTCGCAACTCGCGTTCTTGAGGACGCCGGCTTTGCGCGCTGGCTCGTGGAGCCGCCTTCCGAAATGATCGCGGAGACAGAGGCGGCGCGGCTGCATGGTCTCGTGCGCGAGATGCTGCCGCCCGACGTCGCCGACGCCGTGCTGGCCGAGGCCGGCCGCATGACCGCCGATTATCTGCTGCAGCGTCGCATTCCCGGCCCTGCCAAGCTCGCGTTGCGCATGGCGCCGGCGGGATTGGCGGCGCGCGGGCTCACGCGCGCGATCCGCGCCCATGCCTGGACGTTCGCCGGCTCCGGCCGCTTCGTGGCTGAAGTCGACGACGGCGCCGTGTTTGAGATTTACGACAATAGGTTCTGCGCGGGCGGGGTCGCCGGACGTAAGCTTTGCGTCTGGCACGCGGCGGTTTTCCAGCGCCTGTTCGAGGCGCTCGTCTCTCCGCGGGCGCGTGCAGTCGAGACCGACTGCTGCGCCGACCGCTCGCCGTGTTGTCGCTTCCGTCTGTCCTGGCGGGCGCCGGTTTGACGGACTATTTCTCGACGAACGCCTTCTCGATGACGAAATCGCCGGGCTCGCCGGCGTTGCCCTCTTCGAGCGCGCGCGCGACGAAGATCGCGCGCAGATCGGCGATCATCGCCTCGCTGCCGCAGAGCATGAAGCGGTCGGCGCCCGCGTCGAAGCCCGGCAGGCCGAGATCGGAGTGAAGCTTACCGCTGTCGAGCAGGGTCGAAATGCGGCCATTATGCCGGGCCGGCTCGCGCGTCACGGTCGGGTAATAGGTGAGTTGGGCGGCCGCGAGTTCGCCGATCAGTTCGTCGCGAGGCAATTCGTCGGCGAGATAATCGCTATAGGCGAGGTCGGCGACGAAACGCACGCCGTGGACGAGAATGACGCGCTCGAAGCGTTCGTAGGTTTCGGGGTCTTTGACCAGGCTCAGATAGGGCGCAAGGCCGGTGCCGGTGCCGAGCAGGAACAGGTTGCGCCCCTGTTTGAGATTGTCGAGCAGCAGCGTGCCCGTCGGCTTGCGGCCGATCAACACCTCGTCGCCCTCCGCCAAATGCTGGAGGCGCGAGGTCAGCGGGCCGTCGGGAACCTTGATCGAGAAGAACTCCAGTCCATCCTCGTAGGGCGCGCTCGCCAGCGAATAGGCGCGTAAGAGCGGCTTGCCCTCGGCCTGAAGCCCCATCATGACGAACTGGCCGCTGCGGAAGCGCAAGCTCGGGTTGCGCGTGGTGCGGAAGCTGAACAGCCGCTCGGTCCAGTGGCGAACGCTAATAACACGTTCAGTATGGAAGTTGCTCATAACCTCGTATACCCTCCGTTTAATCAATCTAAGCGCGGACCGCCGGCCAAGGCAAGATCATTTGTATACATACAATGTCGCAGGCGCCACGCCCGCTTGACGCGCCCCGGCGCGGGGGCGAGAAGACGGCAGGAAAGGTTCACATATGGACGTTGCCGGATTTCTCGCGCTGTTGGACCTCGAACCGGTGGGCCCGGACCGCTGGCTCGCCCATTCCCCCGACAACGGCTGGAAGCGGGTGTTCGGCGGTCAGGTGCTGGCCCAATCGCTCGTCGCCGCCCAGCGCAGCGTCGAGGGCCGGCCGCCGCATTCGCTGCACGCCTATTTCATCCTCGGCGGCGATCCCGCCGAGCCGATCGAGCTTTCGGTCGAACGGGTGCGCGACGGGCGCAGCTTCTCGGTGCGCCGCGTCGTGGCGCGCCAGCGCGGCGAAACCATGTTCGTGATGTCGGTTTCGTTCCAGGTCGAGGAGACCGGCGAACTCAATCACGAATTGCCGATGCCGCCGACGCCGACGCCCGAAGAGACGCCGGACCCGGTCGCTCTCGCAGAAAGTCTGCCCGAGCCGCAGGCGGCGCGGGCGCGCCAATTTTTCAGCACGATCAGCCCGATCGAGTTGCGTCCGCTCGACCCGCGCCGCTATCGGCCGACCGCGCCCGGCGTGTTCGGCGATCCCCGCCAGAACCTGTGGATCCGCCTGAAGGGCCCGCTGCCCGATGATCCCGCGATCCACCGCGCCGCCCTCGTCTATCTCTCGGATATGACGCTGATCGACACGGTTCTGGTCGCGCACGGCTATTCCATCGCGCGCGGGCAGTTCCAGACCGCCAGCCTCGACCATGCCGTCTGGTTGCACCGGCCATTCCGCGCCGACGACTGGCTGCTCTACGCGCAGGATTCGCCCAGCGCCCAAGGCTCGCGCGGGCTGACGCGCGGGCTGCTCTACACCCGCGACGGCGCGCTGGCCGCCACGACGACCCAGGAAGGCCTGGTTCGTAAACGCAAGGCCCCCGCGACGCCTAATTTATAGGCGTCTGTTTTTTAGGCGCCCGCCTCGGCGGTGCCGAACCACCGCCGTCTTTCCGCCGCTCAGTCCTGATTCCGCGCCCGAATCCGCGTGTTGGCACGGCCTTTGTAAGGACCGTCTCTGAGCGGGCGCGCACACGTCCGATCAACTCGCACGGCGCGCGTTTTGGCCCTGGCCGATCGTCAAAGCCGGCGTCGTATTGAAGGGGCGTCCACATGAAAATCGTAATGGCGGTGATTAAGCCGTTCAAACTCGAGGAGGTCCGCGACGCGTTGACCGCCATCGGGGTTCACGGCCTGACGGTCACGGAAGTCAAGGGATACGGGCGGCAGAAGGGGCATACTGAGATTTATCGCGGAGCGGAATACGCGGTCAGTTTCCTGCCGAAGCTGAAGATCGAGGTCGCGGTGGCGACCCCGATGGTCGACAAGGTCATCGACGCCATCGTCGCCTCCGCCCGCACCGGGCAGATCGGCGACGGCAAAATCTTTGTCTACGCGCTCGAATCGGCCGTGCGCATACGCACCGGCGAGAAAGACGACGACGCGCTCTGATCTTTTCCTTTCCGTGGAGTTCCCAAATATGAAACTGTCTAGGTTCCTCTCCGGCCTCGCGCCGGCGCTGGCGATAGCCGCGCTGGTCGGGTTCGGCGTTCCAGGCATGGCGCAAACGCCATCGCCGACCGCCACGCCCTCGGCTGCGGCCTCGCCTGCGGCCACGCCCGCCGCCTCACCGTCTCCGGCCGCTGCGGCGGCCCCTGCGCCTGCGGCGACCCCCGCTGCTGCGGCGGCTCCTCCCAGCCCGCCGGCTTGCGCCGCCGGATCCGCCGACGGCAAAACGCCCGCCGTTCTGGAGAAATGCACGCCCAATTCCGGCGACACCGCCTGGATGCTGACCTCGATGGCGCTCGTGCTGATGATGACCATTCCCGGTCTCGGCCTGTTCTACGGCGGCATGGTGCGCAAGAAGAACGTCGGCGACACGGTGATGACTTCGTTCGCGATCACCGCGCTGGTGACCGTGATCTTCGCGGTGCTCACCTATTCGCTCGCCTTCACCGCAGGCAATCCGTTCATCGGCGGCTTTGGCCGCATCATGCTGCACGGC
>JAJYDD010000438.1 GCA_021777795.1 Pseudomonadota bacterium
CCTCGACACCTGTCTGGCCGTCATGCAGGTGCTGCACGAGGGGCTGGCGGATTCGAAATACCGGCCCTGCCCGCTGCTGGTCAAATATGTCGAGGCCGGCTGGCTCGGCCGCAAGACGCAGCGCGGCTTCTACGATTATCGCGGCGAAACGCCGGTGCCGACGCGCTGAGGGCTCACCCGCGCGGCGCGAAGATAGCGTTCAGCTCCTTGCCCGGCGTCCCGCTCGCCAGACCCGCGAACGAGCCTTTCAGCATCTCGGCCGCCGCTGCCGAGACCGCCGCCCAGCCGACGCGCGCCAGCGAGCCACCGACGCTGATCCGGCGCACCCCGAGATCGGCATAGGCCTGCACCGGCATCGCCGGGTCCATCGCCAGCACGTTGAGCGGCTTTGGCGCGACGGCGGTGACCATCGCGCGGATGTCCTCGGCCTTGCGCACGCCCGGCGCATAGAGGCAATCGGCCAGCGGCGCGAAAGCGACGAGCTTGTCGATGGCGGCGGACACCTGTGTCGGGTCGATGAGCAGCGCCTCGGCCCGCGCGACCAGCACAGCATCGCCGCCGGCGGCATCGATCGCGCGCCGCGCTTCGGTCAGTCGCTCCAGCGCCGTCGCCTTGTCGTAGAGCCCGTCGGGGCCGCGATCTTCAATCGAAAGACCCGCGACGCCGGCCTCGATCGCCAACCGCACGCTCTGCCCTACGCCTTGCGCGTCGAGCGCGAAGCCGGCCTCGTAATCGGCGTTGACCGGCAGATCGACGGCTGCGCAAAGAGCCGTGAGATGCGCGAGAACGTCGGCGCGGGCGACGCCGTAATCCGGCCGGCCGGTCGTCCAGGCGTAGCCGCTGCTGGTGGAGGCGAGCGAGGCGAAGCCGCGGCGCTCGAACAGCCGGGCCGAACCGATGTCCCAGGGGTTGGGCAGCACGAAGCAGCCGGCGCGGTGCAATTCTCGGAAGGCGGCGCGCTTCTCGGCGGCGGTTTTTGGCATGGCGTTGTCTCCTCTTTGATCGCGCGCGCCTCTCATCCGGCGGCCTCGCGCAACAGTCTGTCTGTTTCCTCGTCGGCGGGATAGAACGCTTCGATCGAAAGCTCCGAGAGCGTCACCTCGACCGGCGTGCCGAACACCGTCACCGTCGAGAACATCGACAGCAGGCCGGCGTGGGTGCGCAACCTCAACGGCACGGCGATGTCGTCGGCGGGATCGGTCGCGAAATCCCTGGTTTTCTCGGCGCTTGGGCCGGGATAGGCGGAGACTTCGGCGAGCAGCGCCGCGATCCAGGCATCGCCGGTCAACGCCGTCTGCCGGCGCAACCGTTCTAGGAGATGGGCGCGCCATGCCGGGAGATTGACGATGCGCGAGCTTAAGCCCCGGGGATGCAGGCTGGCGCGGATGACATTTACAGGCGGCCGCGCTAGTTCCGGGTCGATCGGCGCCATCAGCCGCAGAGCGGCGGGGTTGGCGAGCGCCAGGTTCCAGCGCTGGTCGATGGCGAGCGCGGGATAAGGCGCGTGCGCCGTCAGCACCCGCTCGACCGCCGCGCGCGCCGGCCCCAGCGCGGGATCGTCGAGCGCGCGGTCGGGAAAGATCGGCGCATAACCCGCCGACAGCAGCAGCGCGTTGCGATCGCGCAGCGGCACTTCCAGGCGCTCGGCGAGCCGCAGCACCATGTCGCGCGAAGGCGTCGAGCGACCGCTCTCGATAAAGGAGAGATGGCGCTGCGAAATTTCGGCCTCCGAGGCCAGCGCGAGCTGGCTGAGGCGGCGACGTTCGCGCCAGGCGCGCACCAGGGGACCAGGAGAGGCAGGCATGGCGCGAGCATAGAGGGCCGCCGCCGCGCTTCAATAACCTCGCGCGTCATCAGCCGGTGAAAAAAGCGCGCCGCTATGACCTCGCGCGGAATCGAGATGCGGCGGGCGCTCGGGCAGATTGCGCAAAGCCCCGGCAAGGGGCGACAACGGAGCAAGATCCATGAACGACGCGCAAGCCATCGCCGAAACCTACATCGCCTTCTGGAACGCGGCCGATCCGGCCGAGCGGGCGCGGCTTTACGAGGCGGGGTTTCGCCAGGACGCGACCTACGCCGATCCCCTCATGCGCGGCGCGGGGGCGGCCGAGATCGGGGCGCTGGCGGCGGGCGCCCAGAGCCGCTTCCCCGGCTTCGCCTTCCGCCTGATCGGCCCCGCCGACGGCCACGGCGAATTCGTGCGCTTCCGCTGGGCGCTGGGCCCCGCCGCATCGGAAGCGCCCATCGAGGGCAGCGATGTCGTGAAGCTCAGCGACGGCCGGATCGCCGAGGTGATAGGCTTCCTCGACAAACTGCCGCAATAAGGAAAAGGCCATGATCGAGCTGATGCCGTTCGCCGTGAGTATGGGGATACGCCTCGTCGAAGCGAGCCCGCAGCGCGTGGTCGCGGAAATGACCGCGCGCGACGATCTCTGCACGGCGGGCGCGATCCTGCACGGCGGCGCGGTCATGGCCTTCGCCGATTCGGTGGCGGCGGTCGGCGCGATGCTCAACCTGCCCGAGGGCGCGGCGACGACGACGCTGGAAAGCAAAACCAATTTCACCGGCGCCGTGCGCGCCGGCGACACCGCGCGGGCGGTGGCTGAGCCCGTCCATCTCGGCCGGGCGACGATGGTCTGGCAGACCCGCATCTTCCGCGGCGACGGCAAGCTCGCGGCGCAAGTGACGCAGACGCAGATGACGCTTGCGGCCCGCGCCTGAACGCGCCGCTTGTCGCCCCGGCGCGCCCCTGCTATCGACCGCGCAATCCCATAAAGCCAATCCCACGAGGGCGACATGGCCGCGCGCCAGTTCATCTATCACATGCGAGGTCTGACCAAGACCTATCCCGGCGGCAAGAAGGTGCTGGAGAACGTCAACCTGTCGTTCTACCCGGACGCCAAGATCGGCGTGCTCGGCGTCAACGGCTCCGGCAAATCCACGTTGCTGCGCATCATGGGCGGCATCGACAAGGAATTCGTCGGCGAGGGCTGGGTCGCGGATGGGGCGCGCGTCGGCTACCTGCCGCAGGAGCCGCCGCTCGATCCCGCGCTCGGCGTGCGCGGCAATGTCATGCTCGGCGTCAAGGCCAAGACCGACATTCTCGAACGCTACAACGACCTCGCCATGAACTACTCCGACGAGACCGCCGATGAGATGACGCGGCTCCAGGACGAGATCGAGGCCAAGGGCCTGTGGGATCTCGACAGCCAAGTCGAGCAGGCGATGGAAGCGCTCGGCTGCCCGCCCGACGACGCCGATGTGGCCAAGCTCTCGGGCGGCGAGCGCCGCCGCGTCGCGCTGTGCCGGCTGCTGCTGGAGCAGCCCGAACTGCTGCTGCTCGACGAACCCACGAACCATCTCGACGCCGAGACCGTCAACTGGCTGGAAGGCCATCTGCGCGCCTATCCCGGCGCCATCCTGATCGTCACCCACGACCGCTACTTCCTCGACAACGTGACGGGCTGGATTCTGGAGCTGGATCGCGGCAAGGGCATTCCCTACGAGGGCAATTACACAGCGTGGCTGAAGGCCAAGCACAAGCGCATCGAGCAGGAAAAGAGCGAGGAGGCGTCGCGCGCGCGCGCCATCGCCGAGGAAGCCGAATGGATGGCGGCGAGCCCGAAGGCCCGCCAGGCCAAGAACAAGGCGCGCATCTCGCGCTACGAGGATCTCGTCAACAAGCAGAACGACCGCGCGCCGACGACGGCGCAGATCGTCATTCCCGTCGCCGAGCGGCTGGGCGCCAATGTCATCGACTTCGAGCATCTGTCGAAGGGGTTCGGCGACGAATTGCTGATCGACGATCTCTCGTTCAAGCTGCCGCCCGGCGGCATCGTCGGCGTCATCGGCCCCAACGGCGCCGGCAAGACGACGCTGTTTCGCATGATC
>JAJYDD010000439.1 GCA_021777795.1 Pseudomonadota bacterium
GATGATCTTGCATTCGACGTGGATGCGTTTGCACAGATCCATCGCCAGATCCGGCTCGAAGCCGATGATTCTGCCCTTGGGATCCGTCATGTTGTAGGGCTCGTAGGCGCCCTCCATGCCGATGACCACGGTCTTCCAGTCCTTGGCGGCCGCGCCGCTCAGCGATAGGCCGAGCGCCAGCGCGGCGGCGGCGAGGATTTCGATCGATCGCATGGCTTGTCCCTCCGATAATTGACTTGCGCGGCCGGACGCCCCAACCCTTCCGCATGACACATAGAAGACGCGAAAATTGCATTTGTAAACGGGAATGACACAAACCGTTTGCCGCGAAGGCTGCGGGCGGCGGCGCAATCGGCTATAAAGCGCCCATGCGCGTTTCCGATCTCGATCTCATTTTCATCCCCGAAACCGGGCCAGTCTCCCCCGACCATTGGATCGCCCGCTGGAGCGCCAAGCTCTCGACGGCGCGGCTCGTCGCAGCGCTCGATCCCATATCGACGCCCGCCGGAATCATCGCCGCCGCGCAACTCGCCGAGCGGCCGACGTTGCTGATCGCCCATTCGACCGGCGTGATCGCGGCCGCGCTGGCGGCCGAGGCTCTGAAGGGGGCGGACGTGCGCGGCGCCTTCCTGGTCGCGCCGCCGGCGGTCGAAACATTGGCGACGCTGGACGACGGCCTGTGGCCGGAAATTCCGCGCGCGCGCCTGCCCTGGCCGTCGGTGCTGGTGGCCAGCCGCACCGACCCCTGGTCCTCGCATCGCCAGTCGCTGGCGCTGGCCTCCGATTGGGGCGCCGATTTCACCGACGCCGGCGAATCCGGCCGGATCGACGCCGAATCCGGCCACGGGCCGTGGCCGGACGGGCTGCTGAAGCTGGGCGCGTTCCTCAAGCGGCTGGGGTGATGCGAGACCTGACGCGGCTTCTCGCCGAGGCGTCGCCGCGCTTGCATCCGCGCGCGGTGGCGGTGGTCGGGCTCGACGGCTTCGCTATGCCGCCCGCGCTGCCGGTCGAGGCCGTCCTCGCGACGGTCCGCGAGGCCGAGGGGCTGACGCTCTATGTCGATCTCGCGGCGGCGCAGGCGGCGGGTCTGCCCGTCGCCTTCCGCGCGGCCTGGATCACGATGACCGTCAATTCCGCGCTCGATGCGGTTGGCTTCACGGCCGCTTTCGCGGCCGCGCTGGCGCGAGCCGGCATCGCTTGCAATGTCGTGGCCGGGGCGCGCCACGACCATCTGTTCGTCCCCTTCGATGAGGCCGAGGCGGCGATGGCGGCGCTGCGCAAGCTCTAGCCGATCTCCACCACGCCCCCCGGCGCCGGCGCGACGAATCGTTCCGCCCCGACGCCCTCGCGCGCCAGCGCCTCCGCCAGACGGCGCGGCGGCTCGTCATAGGGCTCGTCGGTGAGGCGGAACGCGCCCCAGTGGCACGCCACCGCCCGCTCGGCGCGCAGCGCGTGGAAGATGGCCAGCGCCTCGTCGGGGTCGCAATGCTGGTCGCGCATGAACCAACGCGGCGCATAGGCGCCGATAGGCAGCAGCGCCAGACGGATGCGCGGATGCCGCGCCGCGATCTGGGGAAACAGCGCGCCGTCGCCATAGCCGGTGTCGCCGGCGAAATAGATCGCGCCGTCGCTTCCAGCGATCATGAACGAGCCCCACAGCGCCATGCGCCGGTCGCTACGGCCGCGCGCCGACCAGTGCAGCGCTGGCTCCAGCGTCACCCGCAGCGGCCCCGCCTCGGCGACATGGCCCCAATCGAGCGCGCGCGCGTCGATGCGGCGGTCGTGTTTGCGCAGCAGCGCGTCATTGCCGAGCGGCGTCAGCACCGGGCAGGGGCGCAGCCGCGCCAGCCGCGCCAGCGTCGCCAGATCCAGGTGGTCGTAATGGTTGTGACTGAGCAGGATGGCGTCGAGCGGCGGCAGATCGTCGAGGCGCAGCCCCGGCGGCGTCGCGCGCTTCGGCCCCAGCCAGCCGAACGGCCCGGCGCGTTCGGCCCAGACCGGATCGGTCAGCAGGTTGACGCCCTGCGTCTGGATCAGAAACGTCGAATGGCCGACCAGCGTGACCCGAATCCGCTCGCCCTCCACGCGCTCGGGCGGCGCGGGACAGGGCATCGTTGGCGGGTTCGCCGGCCAGGGCTCGCGCAACCTGCTGCCCTCGCGCACCATGCGCCAGAGATCGGCCAGCGATTTATCGGGCGCGCCGCCGGGCGCAAAGAAGCGCAGCCCGTCGAAATGATCGGAGGCCGGGCCTTCGTAATAGGGATTGCGCGGCAAAGCTCAGTCCGCGTGGCCGCCGAAACCGTGCATTCGGTTAGCCCATTGCAGGCCGACCAGCGCGCCCTTGACGCGCGGCAGCATCCACAATGACCACGCCAGCGCCAGCGCCGACCAGAACAGCGCCGGAACCCAGAACGGCGAATCGGGCGCCACATATTCCGTCGCCAGCACGCCGCCGATGATGAAATGGCCGACGATGAGGATGGTGAAATAGGCCGGCGCGTCGTCGGCGCGCTGGTAGTGCAAATCCTCGCCGCAGCGCTCGCAAGCGTCCACGACCTTGAGATAAGCGCGGAAAAGCTTGCCCTCGCCGCACGCGGGACAACGGCAGCGCAGGCCCCGGCGGATGGCGGGGCCGATGGGGCGATCTCTTGTGATCGTCAGGGGCAGGTCGGTCATTTGCGTCTCACTTTAGCGCGCGCGCCGCGCGACAGCATTTCAAATCTCAGCGCGCCCGCGAATGGCGCGGCTTCTAGCAGCTTCACCTCGACGCTGTCGCCGAGACGAAACGTCTCGCCCGTTCGTGTGCCGACCAACGACCGCGTCGGCTCGTCGTAGCGGAAATAATCGGCGCCGAGCGAGCCGGCCGGAATGAACCCGTCCGCCCCGGTGTCGGCGAGCTTGACGAACAGCCCGACCTTGGTGACGCCGGCGATGCGCGCCCGGAAGCGCGCGCCGATATGCTGCGACAGAAACGCCGCGATCAGCCTGTCGGCCGTCTCGCGCTCGGCCGCCATCGCGCGCCGCTCGGCCGCCGAGATGCGCTCGGCGATGTCGGAGAGCCCCGCCGCCTGGGCTTCCGTCAACCCATCCGGCCCCAGCTTCAGCGCGCGGATCAGCGCCCTATGCACCACGAGATCGGCGTAGCGGCGGATCGGCGAGGTGAAATGGGCGTAGCGGCGCAGGTTGAGGCCGAAATGGCCGTAATTCTCGTGCGTGTATTCGGCCTGGGATTGCGCCCGCAGCACGACCTCGTTGACCAGCGGCTCGTGCGCGGCGCCCTTCACCTTGGTCAGCACCGTGTTGAAATGGGCCGGCCGCAGCCGCTCGGCCTTGGCCAGCTTGACGCCGAGCGTGCCGAGGAACTCGCTCAAATTGCCGAGCTTCTCCTGGCTCGGCGCGTCATGGGCGCGGTAGATCAGCGGCGATTGCGCGGCCTCCAGCGTTTCGGCGGCGGCGACATTGGCGAGGATCATGAATTCCTCGATCAGCCGATGCGCCTCCAGCCGCTCCGGCCAGCGCACATCCTTCAGCCGGCCTTCCTCGTCGAGCTTCAGCTTGCGCTCGGGCAGATCGAGATCGAGGGGATCGCGGATGTCGCGCTCGATTTTCACCGCGCGATGCGCGGCATAGAGCGGGCGCAACACATCGTCGAGCAGCGGCTGCGTCGTCTCGTCCGGGCTGCCGTCGATGGCGGCCTGCGCCTGCTCGTAAGAGAGCTTCGCCGCCGAGCGCATCATGATGCGGTGGAACGTGTGGCGCGTCTTGCGGCCCGCCACGTCGATATGCAGCTTCACCGCCAGCGCCGGGCGATCGACGCCGGGTTTGAGCGAGCAGAGATCGTTGGAGATGCGCTCCGGCAGCATCGGCACAACGCGGTCGG
>JAJYDD010000440.1 GCA_021777795.1 Pseudomonadota bacterium
GCGTCTCGGCGAGCGCCTCGGCGGCGTCGGCCTCGATCTGCAACGCGGCGACGCGGCGCTCCAGCCGCGCCGCGCTGGCGTCGAGCGCGCGCCGGCGCTCCTCGATGTCCATGCGCAGCAGCCGCAGGCCGCGAAACAGCAGGTTGGTGAAGCGCGCCGCCCGCCACAGGTTGAGGCCGAGCGCCAGAAGCCCGATCGCCAGCAGCGCCGCGTTGGCGTCGCCAAGCGCGTCGTCGTGATCGCGCACCCAGGCCACCGCCGGGGCAAGGCCGCCGCTCAGCGAAATGAACCAATCGCCAGTCGAGGGTAGCCGCAGCCCATTGACCAGCGCGCTGAGGCCGAAGGCCAGGATCGCCAGGACCAGCAGCCGCGTCTGGCCGGAATAGGCCCAGATCGCGCGCAGGAACAGCCAGACCCGCGAGCGCGGACGCGAGGCTTCGAGATCGCGCACCAGATGGCGGAAACTGGCGTCCGGGTCGCCCTCGCCGAAGCCGAAACGGCGCAGGCCGCCCTCGATGGCGGCGCGACTGGCGCGGATGAAGACGTCGACGCGCGAGCCCGGCGTCTCGTAGAGCAGCCATTCGGTGATGCGGGCGCGGCGCGATTCGGTCTCGTCGCGGGCGCGCCGTTCCTGTTCGAGCCGAGCCGCCATTTCGTCTTGACGCTCGGCGGCGACGGCGGCGGCGTGCCGGGGGTCGACGGCCGCGTGGGCGGCCTCGTCGGCGAGGGCCGCAAAATTGGCCGCCCCGTCGCCGCGTTCGAGCGCGCCGAACACGGCGGCGGCGACGGCGCTGGCGGGATCGCCGCCGGCGGCGGCGTCGACCTCGGCGATGACGATCTTCGACAGCAGCGGCGGGCCGGCGCCGCGCGCCCCGGCCTCGACCGCCTCGATGAGCCGGCGCAGCGCGAAGCTCTTGCCGGCGCCGCGACCGCCCACGAGGGCGAGCGCGAAGGGCGTCTGCGCGTCCTCCGACAGACAAAGCTCGGCCAGCGGCCGCATCGCCGCGCCGACGCCCCACAAATCCGGCCCTTCGCGCCGGTCCGCCATCAGCGAGGCGCTGGGGCCGGCCGGCGCAACTCGCCGCCCTTTATCCGCATCAAACGCCATCGCGGACAGACCCTCCTGCTTCTCGACAGGCGCGCGCTTTGCCCTCGCACTCCTGTTACGTCAAGTCATCAAAACAACTGGAAACGAATGTTCTTCCAGAGCAGGACAAGTTTTATAATCAGGCTTGCAGGCGTACAATCAACATTGCAGATTTGTGAGGCGCCAAACCCGGTTTGATGATGCTGGCTCCATAGGAACATTGCGCGGATTGGAGGCTTTGATTTGCTAGCCGGCTGCAACCGCAGCCCCGAAAGGAGAATATTATGGACGGTCCGTTGGAGACCCGCCCCTCGCTGGCCGCAAACGATCGCCCTTCGATGATCGAAAACGATCGCCTAACGGGAGCGGCGCTCAGGCGCGATTTCGCCCGGCCACACTTGCCGGCCTCGGGGCCCACCCGCCTCAGCCCGCAAGATATAGCCGCTGGTGTTCTCATGGCGGTCATGATGATCGGTCCCCTGGCGGCCGCCGCCATCGGCCGGATGATGTCCTAAGCGCGACAGCAACAACATATCGTCGCGCAAGGCGGCCAGATCGTCGCCGTCGGCGAGGGCGAGCGCGAAGCCGAGCGCGAAGCCGAGCGCGAAGCCGAGCGCGCCTTCCTCGATCTTTCCCGCCGCTTCCCCGATGCGGTGGGCGTGCGCGTCGGCTTCGAGGCCGGCGTGGCGCGGGCGATTTTCGCCGGCGCGGATTTTCTGTTGATGCCGTCGCGCTATGAGCCCTGCGGGCTCAGCCAGATGTATGCGCAGAAATTCGGCGCGCTGCCGATCGCCCATCGCACCGGCGGCCTGGCGGAGACCATTTTCGACGGCAAGACCGGGCTGCTGTTCGACGCGGCGGACGGCGAGGCGCTGAGCGCGGCGGTGCAACGGGCGCTGGCGCTCTACAGAAACCCGCGCGAATTCGCAGCCATGCGGCGGGCGGCGATGGCGCTGGATTTCGGCTGGCGCCGCTCGGCTGAGCGCTATGCCGATCTTTACCGCAGGCTTATCGCGCGTTGAACGAAGGCTCCGCTTGGCTTGCGACGGTCAACGGCGCTATAGACCCGCCGCTTCCGGCCGGCAGAGCGGCCTTCGGGTTTCAAAACCATGTTGCATGACGCCTCCGGGTCCGTTCCCGCCGCGAACGCCCCCGGGCCCGAGGAGCCGGCCGCGCATGGCGGCGGCAACTTCTGGGTGCTGGCGCTGGGCTCCATCGGCGTCGTGTTCGGAGACATCGGCACCAGCCCGCTCTATGCTTTGCAGACGGCGCTGGGGCAATTCAAGGACAGCGGCGCCAACGAACTCCAGGTGGTCGGCACGGTGTCGCTCATCGTCTGGGCGCTGCTGATCGTCGTCACCGCCAAATATGTGCTGTTCCTCATGCAGGCCGACAACAAGGGCGAGGGCGGCATCCTGTCGCTCGACGCGCTGGCCCGCACCGCCATCGGCAAGCATACCGCGACGGTGTTCCTGCTCGGCGTCGCCGGCGCGGCTTTGTTCTCGGGCGACGCCATCATCACCCCGGCGATTTCGGTTCTGTCGGCGCTGGAGGGGCTGAAACAGATCAACCCCGGCCTGACCGATTATGTGCTGCCGGCGACCATCGTCATCCTGGTGGCGCTGTTCATGGTTCAGCGACGCGGCACGGCGAGGGTGGCGGCGTTCTTCGGGCCGATCATGCTGGTGTTCTTCGCCAGCACCACCGTGCTCGGCCTTCTCCAGATTCCGCACGCCTGGATCATCCTCAGCGCGCTAAGCCCACTGCCCGGCATCCGGTTTCTCGCCTTTCACGGCGCCACCGGCTTCATGGTGCTGGGCAGCGTGTTTCTGGCGGTGACGGGGGCGGAGGCGCTTTACGCCGACATGGGCCATTTCGGCCGCAAGCCGATCCAGGCCTCGTGGCTGTTCGTGGTGCTGCCGGCGCTGATCTGCAATTATCTCGGCCAGGGGGCGCTGATTCTCAGCCATCCCAAGGCGGCGGAGAACCCGTTCTATCTGCTGGCGCCGTCCTGGGCGCTGGCGCCGCTGGTGCTGCTGTCGACGGCGGCGACCGTCATCGCCAGCCAGGCCGTCATCACCGGCGCTTATTCGCTGGTGAGCCAGGCGATCCAACTCGG
This sequence comes from Pseudomonadota bacterium, assembly GCA_021777795.1. Taxonomy (GTDB): domain Bacteria; phylum Pseudomonadota; class Alphaproteobacteria; order Rhizobiales; family Beijerinckiaceae; genus Roseiarcus. The sequence continues at coordinate 3,207 of JAJYDD010000440.1, forward strand.
CCTGCTGCCGCGCCTGGAGATCGTCCATACCTCCGACACGCAGGAGGGGCAGATTTTCATTCCCCGCATCAACCGGCTGATGCTGATCGGCGTGCTGGCGCTGGTGGTGCTGTTCAAATCCTCCGACGCGCTCGCCAACGCCTATGGCATCGCGGTGGCGGGGACGATGGTGACGACGACCTCGCTCGCCTTCTTCGTGGTGTGGAAGCTGTGGCGCTGGCCGCTGTGGAAGGCGCTGGCGCTGATCCTGGCCTTCCTGTCGATCGACGTCGCCTTCTTCATCGCCAACCTCTACAAGGTGCTGGACGGCGGCTACGTGCCGCTGTTGCTCGGCGCGACGAGCTTCATCGTCATGTGGACCTGGGCGCGCGGCAGCCAGATTCTGCTCGACAAAACCCGCCGCGATGCGATTCCCATCGCCGACCTGCTGAAGATGCTCGCCAAATCGAAGCCGACGCGCGCGCCGGGGACGGCGGTGTTCCTCACCAACGACGTCGACGCGGCCCCTTCCTCGTTCATGCACAATCTCAAGCACAACAAAGTCGTACACGAGCGGGTCATCATGATGTGCGTGCGCAACGAGCCGCGGCCGCGCGTGTCCCCGGACAAGCGCTATGAGATCGTTCAGCTTTCGCCCGATTTCATCACCGTCAAGCTGCATTACGGCTACATG
>JAJYDD010000441.1 GCA_021777795.1 Pseudomonadota bacterium
ATCCCGATGGCGATGAGGCAGCCGCCCGGCCGGATCAGGCTCTCCACCCCGTCATAGGCGCGCGGCGAGCCGCTGGCCTCGAACACGATGTCGGCGCCCCAGCCGTCCGTCGCCGCGCTCACCGCGTCGGCGAGCTTCTCGCGCTTGACGTTGACCGTCGAGACGCCGGGATAAAGGGCTGCGATGGCGAGCTTTTCGTCGACGAGATCGGACAGGATCACCCGCGAGCAGCCGCCCGCCAGCGCCGCCAGCGCCGTCATGATGCCGATGGGGCCGGCGCCCGTGACGACAGCGGTGTCGCCCGGCGTGATCCCCGCCTTCACCGAGGCCCATAGCCCCACCGCGAAAGGCTCGACCATCGCGGCTTCCGCGAAGCTCACATTGTCCGCCAGCTTGTAGGTGAAGGCGGCGGGATGCACGACATAGGGCGTCAGCACCCCATGCACCGGCGGCGTCGCCCAGAACACCACGCTGGGATCGACATTGTAGAGCCCGAGCTTGGACGCGCGCGAGGCGAGGTCGGGCACGCCCGGCTCCATGCATACGCGGTCGCCGACTTTCAGGCTCGCGACCTTCGCGCCGACCTCGACGACGACGCCCGCCGCTTCGTGTCCCAGCACCATCGGCGCGTTGACGACGAAGCCGCCGATGCGGCCGTGGGTGTAATAATGCACGTCGCTACCGCAAACGCCGACAGTGTCGATTTTGATCTTCACATCGTCCGGCCCGACCGTCTGGTCGAGGTCGATGTCGCGCAAGCTGAGTTCGCGCACCTTTTCGAGAACGAGCGCCTTCATGTCTTTCGCCTTTTTCAGTTGATGAGAAAGCCGCCATCGACCGGCAGATCGACGCCGTTGACCATCGCGGCGTCGTCCGACAGCAGATAGGCGATGGCGGCGGCGACCTCGGCCGGTTCGACAAAGCGGCCAAGCGGGATGCGCTTCAGCATCGGGTCGGATTTGGCCGGGTCGCTCCACGCCTTCACCGCCATCGGCGTCAGCGTGATGACCGGATGTACGCCGTTGACGCGGATGCCCTGGCGGCCAAGCTCGTTGGCCATCACCCGCGTCAGCCCGTCGAGCGCGCCCTTGGAGGCGCAATAGGCGGCGTGATCGGCAAAGCCGAGGAACGAGGCGATGCTCGACACATTGACGATCGCGCCCTTCCGCCCGCGCGCGATCAGGTCGCGCGCATAAACCTGGGCGACGATGAGCGGCGCGCGGGCGTTGACCGCCATCACATGGTCGAAGGTCTCGGGCGTCGTGTCGAGCACCGATTCCAGCGCCGCGATCCCGGCGTTGTTGACGAGATAATCGAAGGGCAGGGCCGCCTCAGCCGCCGCCCGCGTCGCCTCAGCGTCGGCGAGATCGACGGCGATGGTGCGGCAACCGTGTTCGGCCTCGATCTCGGCGAGATCGGCGGGGCTGCGCGACAGCGCAATGACGCGCATCCCGCGCCGCACGAGTTCGGCCACGGTGGCGCGGCCGATGCCCTTGCCGGCGCCGGTGATGAGTACGCTTTTGCCTTCCAAGCTCATCGCGGCCTCCCTAGAGCGCCCGCCCGTCGGGCGCGAACAGATAGGCGCCGGCGGGGTCGAAACCGGCCGAGAACGCCTCGCCGGGCTTCAGCATCCGCCGGCCCGCCGTCTGGAGCGTCAGCGTCTCGCCCGCCGCGGTCTTGGCGTGAATGAGCGTCGCGCCGCCGAGATTTTCGCAGAGATCGGCCTTTAGCGCGATGCGGCACGGGCCGTCCTCGAAATGCAGTTGCTCCGGGCGCAGGCCGAGCTGCAATTCGCCCTCGCCGCCGCCCGCCCGGGCCACGCGCACCGGCGCGGGAAAGCTCGGATGCGTGAGGGTGAGCGACGCGCCTTCCGCCGGCGCGGCCTGCACGGCGAGGAAATTCATCTTCGGCGAGCCGATGAAACCGGCGACGAAAGTGTTGGCGGGGTGATCGTAAAGTTGCTGCGGCGCGCCGATCTGCTCGACCTTGCCGGCGCGCAGCACCACGATGCGGTCGGCCAGCGTCATCGCCTCGACCTGATCGTGGGTGACATAGACCATCGTCACGCCGAGGTCGGCGTGCAGGCGCGCGATCTCGGTGCGCATCTGGGCGCGCAACTCGGCGTCGAGGTTGGACAGCGGCTCGTCGAACAGGAACAGCTTGGGGTGGCGCACGATGGCGCGGCCGATGGCGACGCGCTGGCGCTGGCCGCCGGAAAGCTCGCGCGGGCGGCGGTTGAGCAGCGCCTCCATCTGGAGGATGCGCGCCGCCTCGGCGACCTGCCTGTCTATCTCCGGCTTCGGCGTCTTGCTCATCTTGAGGCCGAAGGCGATGTTGTCGCGCACATTCATGTGCGGGAACAGAGCGTAGCTCTGGAACACCATCGACACTTGGCGCTTGGCCGGCTCAACGTTCGTCACATTGGCGCCGTCGATGAACACCTCGCCGGCCGAAACCTCCTCCAGCCCCGCCACCATGCGCAGCAGCGTCGATTTCCCGCAGCCCGAGGGGCCGACGAAGACGACGAATTCGCCCTTCTCGGCCTCGATGTCGACGCCCTTGATGACCTCTACCGAGCCAAAACGCTTCTCGACGCCCTGCAACCTCAGATAGCTCACTTGGTCGCTCCCATCGTCAGCCCGCGCACCATCTGGCGCGAGACCAGCAACGCGAAAATGGTCACCGGCAGCACGATCACCGTGCCCGTCGCCATGATCTTGCCCCAGGGGATTTCGTAGCCGGACATGAACGAGGTCGCCACCACCGGCGCCGTCTGCACGTCGCGCCGGGTCAGCACCAGCGCATAAAGCAACTCGTTCCACGAGAAGATGAAGCCGAAGATGGCGGACACGGCGAGTCCCGGCGCGCCCAGCGGCACATAGATGCGCCAGAAAATGTCGAACTGGCTCGCCCCTTCGAGCCGCGCCGCCTCCTCCAATTCCTTCGGGATCGAGCGGAAATAGTCGGTGGCGATCCACACCACGATCGGCAGGATGAAGGTGATGTAGACCAGGATCAGCACCAAATGGGTGTCGAGGATGTGCAGGTTGCGGGCGATGATATAGACCGGCAGCGCCAGAACGATCGGGCTGATGAAGCGGTTCGAGATGAACCAGAACCACAGATCCGCCTTGCCGCGGAACTCATAGCGCGCCAGCGCATAAGCCGCAGGCGCGGCGAGAACGAGCGAAAGCCCGGTCGAGCAGACGGCGACGATCAGCGAGGAAAGAACGGCGCGCGTCACCTTCTCGTCGGCGAACACCTGCGCGTAATTTCCCAGCGTCGGATGAAACAGCCAGATCGGCGGCGAGGCGAGGATCTGCGTCTGCGTCTTGAACGAGGACGACACCATCCAATAAAACGGGAACACCGCGAACAGGAACACGGCCAGCAGGCCGATGCCGTGCAGCAGGCGCGAAAGCCAGCGCATCAATCGATCTCCCGATAGAAGAAGCGGATGTAGAGGCGCGCCAGCACGATCGTCAGCACCAGCAGCAGCAATGCCTGCGCCGAGGCCACGCCCATATCGAAGACGCGAAAGCCGACGCGCTGGATATAGAGGGAGATCAACTCCGTCGCCGCGCCCGGCCCGCCGCGCGTCATGGTGAATACGGAGTCGAACAGTTTCAGCACGTCGGCCGAGCGCAGAATCAGCATGGCGGTGAGGCCGGGCCACAGATAGGGCAGTTGCACCTGGGTCAGCAGCGCCCATTTGCTCGACGTCTCCAGCCGCGCCGCCTCCTCGATCTCGACCGGCACCATAGAAAGGCCCGAGAGGAAGATCAGCGCGCAGAACGGCGTCCATTGCCAGACGTCCATCGTGGCAATCGCCACGAAGGCGCC
>JAJYDD010000442.1 GCA_021777795.1 Pseudomonadota bacterium
AGCCGGCGCCCGAGCCCGCAGCGCCGGCGGCGCCCACGGCGCCGCTCGCGCCGCAGCCGCTCTATCACGAGGGCAACCTGCGCTCCGGCCAGCAGATCGTGCATCTGGAAGGCGACGTCGTCGTCATCGGCCGCGTCGCGTCGGGGGCCGAGATCGTCGCCGGCGGCTCCATCCATATTTACGGCGCGTTGCAGGGCCGCGCCTTCGCGGGCGTGGCGGGCGGCGGCGAGGCGCGCATTTTCTGCCGCGAGGCGCGCGCCGAATTGCTGTGCGTCGGCGAGGCCTTCATCACCGCCGAGGACATGGATACCAAATTCGAGGGCCAGCCGATCGAGGTCAGTCTCGAAGGCGGCCGCGTCAAAATTCGCGTTCTGAATTAGGGGGAATTAGCGCCATGGGCAACGTCATCGTCGTCACCTCGGGCAAGGGAGGCGTCGGAAAGACGACTTCGACGGCCGCCATCGGCGCCTCGCTCGCCGAGACCGGCAAGCGCGTCTGCGTCGTCGATTTCGACGTCGGTCTGCGCAATCTCGATCTCGTCCTCGGCGCCGAACGCCGCGTCGTCTACGATTTCATCAATGTCGCGCAGGGCGACGCCAAGCTCAGCCAGGCGCTGATCCGCGACAAACGCGTCGAGACGCTGTTCCTGCTCGCCGCCTCCCAGACCCGCGACAAGGACGCGCTCACCGACGAGGGCGTCGAGCGCGTCATCGGCGAATTGCGCCAGAGCTTCGATTACGTCGTGTGCGACAGCCCCGCCGGCATCGAGCGCGGCGCGCTGCTCGCCATGCGCTTTGCCGACACCGCCGTCGTCGTCTGCAACCCGGAAGTCTCCTCGGTGCGCGATTCCGACCGCATCATCGGCCTGCTCGATTCGCGCACCCGCCGCGCCGAGGGCGGCTCGCGCATCGACAAGCACCTGTTGCTGACCCGCTTCGATCCCAACCGCTCCGCGCGCGGCGAAATGCTGAGCGTCGCCGACGTGCTGGAGATTCTCTCCATCCCCCTCGTCGGCATCATCCCCGAGAGCGAGGAGATCCTGCGCGCCTCCAACCTCGGCGCGCCGATCACCATGAACGCCGGCGCGAGCCCCGCCGCCAAGGCCTACAGGGACGCGGCGCGCAGGCTGGCGGGCGAGCCGGTGCCGCTGGCGATGCCGAACGAGAAGAAGCCCTTCTTCAGCCGCCTGTTCGGCCGGAGGGCGGCATGAACCTCCTGAAGATGTTCCAGGCGCGCGGCAGCGCGCCGGTGGCGCGCGAACGCCTGCAAATCCTGTTGGCGCATGAGCGCGTGCGGCTCGGGCCGGAAGATCTTCTCAGCCGGCTGCGCGACGATCTCATCGCCACGATCCTGCGCCACGTCGAGATCGATCCGTCCAAGGTGATGGTCAAGATGGATGGCGACGCGGCGGTCTCGACCCTTGAGATCGACATCGAAATCCCGCGCGAGAAGATCGTCGGCGACGGCAAGCGCCGCCCCTTCGGCGACGAAGAGGCGCTGACCTCCGCGGCGTGACGCCGCCCGCGCGCGGGGGTCGCGCCAGCGGCGCCAAATACTCTCAAGAAGAGCCTCCTCGCCTTGCGTGCAGTGCAGCGTAAGGCGAGTCACGTAATCTTGATTACATCGCCGTAAGCTCCCGGAACCGCCGCTCCATTCCAGAGAAGCGGGGGAAAATTGCGATAGGTTGCGGAAATGGGCGACGGCCGACCGGAAAAACCGCGAAGGCGAGTCTGGACACCAAAGCCGTCCCTTCGCTAGCCTATCGCCATCGCGCGACCGCATCGAAACCTATAAACGGCGCGCGGCAAAAAAAATCGGCGGGAGGAAACGCTATGAAGTCACGCACTCAATTGAGGGCCGGGACGGGCCTTCTTACGGTGATCGCCGCCGCACTGGTGATGGGGCTGACCCAAGCCAACGCGGCGAGCACGCCCAGCGCGCAGGAATTCACCAATGCCGCCAACGATCCCACCAACTGGATCCTGCCGGCCAAAAGCTACACCGGCAATCATTACGTCACCGCCAAGGAGATCGGCCCCGAGAATGTCGGCAAGCTGAAACTGGCGTGGAAGTTCGCCGTCGACGATCCCGGCCCGATGGAGAATTCGCCCATCGTCTACAACGGCACGATGTACGTGACCTCGGCGCACGATCACGTCTATGCGCTCGACGCCGCCACTGGCAAGCTGAAGTGGGAGTTCAAGGATAACCCGCACGTCATCTCTTTCGCCGCCAATCGCGGCATCGGCCTGCTCGACGGCAACGTTTATCTAGGCACGCTCGACGGCCATCTGATCGCGCTGAACGCCGAGACCGGCCAGAAAGTGTGGGACAAGGTGGCGGTCGACGACACCGCCAACGCCTTCTACACGATGGCGCCGGTGCCCTATCACGATCCCAAGACCAACAAGGACATGCTGTTCGTCGGCGTCTCCAACGGCGATTGGGGCGGCGACGGCAACATGACCGCCTACGACCCCAAGGACGGCAGCGTGATCTGGCGCTGGGAAACCGTCCCCGGCCCCGGCGAACCCGGCCACGACAGTTGGAGCGGCGATAGCTGGAAGCGCGGCGGCGCCTCGACCTGGGGCGGCGTGACGATCGATACCGAGACGCAGACCATGTATCTCAATCTCGGCAACCCGAGCCCGGATTTCCTGGCCACGGTGCGCAAGGGCGACAACCTCTATTCCGACTCGATGGTGGCGCTCGACATTTCCGGCGCCAAGCCGAAGATGAAGTGGTACTACCAGTTCATCCCGCACGACACGCACGATTGGGATCCGCCGATGCAGCCGGTGCTGTTCACCGGCAAGGTCGACAAGGCCAGCAAGAAGATGGTCGCGACCGGCGACAAGGCCGGCAATTTCTGGATCCTGGACGCCGAAACCGGCAAGCTCATGGACCACACGGCGACCGTCTTCCAGCACAACCAAGATTCAGCGCCGAGCCTCAAGGGCAACTACGCCTGCCCGAACACGCTGGGCGGCATCGAATATCAGGGCGGCGCCTTCGACCCCGCGACCAACGCCTTCTATGTCCCGAGCCAGAACGAGTGCGGCTTCTGGACCGCGACCAAGGACGCCGTCTACATCGCCGGCCAGTTCTATCTCGGCGGCAATTTCCCGAAACTGGTTGGTCCCAACACCGGGCAGATGAACGCGATCGACGTCGATTCCGGCACGTTCAACTGGCGCCACCACTTCGACCTGCCCAACTACGGCGGCGCGCTGGCGACATCCACCGGCCTCTTGTTCTCCGGCAATCTCGGCGGGACCGAGAACGCCTTCGACACCAAGACCGGCAAGCTGCTGTGGAGCTATGACACCGGCGCCTTTATCCAGGCGCCGAGCGAAGCCTATGAGGCCGGCGGCAAGGAATTCATCGTCGTGGCCTCCGGCGCCGCCGGCAACGCGGAGATCCCGGAACTGCCGAAGGGCGATAAGGGATCGGTCATTAGCGCGTTCACGGTGAAATAAAGAACAGCATGCGCAACATTGCTTCTCGAAGCCGCGCGCCAGCCCTTGTCGGGCTGGCGTTTGCTGTGGGCCTCATCGCGGCGCCGCCAGCGCGCGCCGCCCCGGACGATCACCAACAGGCCGTCGCGGCGCTGAGCGACCTCAAGGCCGCGCTCGCCGAGCTGACGCGGGCGGACGCCAGCTACGCGACCAACCGCAACGTCTACCACCGCGCCAGCCAGCGCGCGATCAACGCCTTGGCCGGCGTGAAGGGCGAAGGCTACGAGGCCGGGCCCGGCAATCCCGGCGACGCCGCCGGCGCGCTCGGCCACATCGACGCGCTGATCGACCGCAAGGAGGCGCCCGT
>JAJYDD010000022.1 GCA_021777795.1 Pseudomonadota bacterium
CGCCACCTACTCCGCAATGCAGGAGGGCCTGCTCCACGATCCCGCCATGCTGGCCAAGTTGCTCGGCTACCTCACCGTGCAGGTCAGCGAGATGTTTCGCGATCCCAGCTATTTTCGCGCCCTGCGCGAGAAGGTCGCGCCGCATCTGCGAACCTATCCCTCGCTGAAGGTCTGGGTCGCCGGATGCAGCAGCGGCGAGGAGCTTTATTCCCTGGTCATCCTGTTCCGCGAGGAGGGCCTCGAACAGCGCACGCTGTTTTACGCGACGGACATAAACCAGGAAGCTTTGGGCAAGGCGGCCGCCGGCATCTATGGTCTGGAGCGCTTACAGCTTTTCACGGAGAATCATCGCAAGTCGGGCGGGAAATCGTCGCTGTCCGACTATTACAGCGCCGCTTATGGCGCGGCGACCTTCGATAAGAGCCTGCGTCAGCGCGTGGTCTTTTCCGATCACAGCCTCGCCACCGACGCGGTCTTCGCCGAGACGCAGCTTATTTCCTGCCGCAATGTGCTGATTTACTTCGACCGGGAATTCCAGGATCGTGCGCTCGCTCTGTTCAAGGATTCGCTGTCCCGCAAGGGATTCCTTGGCCTGGGCGCCAAGGAGAGTCTGCGCTTTTCCTCGCATGCGGACGCGTTTACGGAATTCGTGCGCGAGGAAAAAATCTACCAGAGGCGGGGCGCGTGAGCGGCCCGGCCGCAAAAGCCGTCGTCATCGGCGCGTCGGCGGGCGCGGTGGAGGCGCTGTCGGCGATCCTGCCGCGCCTGCCGGCCGATTTCGGTCTGCCCGTCGTTATCGTCGTTCATATTCCGCCGGATAAGAAGAGCGCGATGGTCGAGGTGTTTCGGATGAAATGCGAAATCGAGGTGCGCGAGGCGGAAGACAAAGAGCCGCTCGTTGGCCGCGCGATCTATTTCGCGCCGCCAGACTACCATCTGCTCGTAGAATCCGACCGGACCGTGGCGCTGTCGAACGACGATCCGGTGCTGTTCTCGCGTCCGTCGATCGACGTACTGTTCGAGAGCGCGGCGGACGCCTATGGGCCGGACTTGATCGCCATCGTGCTGACGGGCGCCAATCAGGACGGCGCCAAGGGCCTGAAGGCGGCGGCGCAGGCGGGCGCCACGACGATCGTCCAGAGTCCGCAGAGCGCCTTCGCCTCGACGATGCCGGAATCGGCGCTGGCGCAGGTTCCCGACGCCCTGGTCTTGTCGCTCGACGAGATCGCCCTATTCTTGCGAGGCGCTGACAAGAAATGACTCCCGCTTTGGAGCCTGTTCACTTTCTGCTGGTTGACGATTTGGAGGAGAATCTCCTGTCGTTGGAAGCTCTGTTGCGCCGGGACGGGCTTAGCCTGTTGAAGGCGCGCTCCGGCGACGAGGCGCTTGAGCTTCTGTTGCAACACGAGGTCGCGCTGGCGCTGGTCGACGTGCAGATGCCCGGCCTCAACGGCTTCGAACTGGCGGAATTGATGCGCGGCAACGAGCGCACCCGCAGGGTTCCGATCATTTTCGTCACTGCGGGAAGCGCCGACATGCAGCGTCGCTTCCAAGGCTACGAGGCCGGCGCCGTCGATTTCATCCATAAGCCGATTGAAGCGGACATCTTGCGCAGCAAGGCGGAAGTGTTCTTTGAACTGTTTCGCCAGCGTCAGCAGATCGCCGCCCAGCGCGACGCGCTCCAGGCGCAATCGGAGGCGTTGCAGGCGGCCGACCAGCGCAAGGACGTGTTTCTGGCCACCCTGGCGCACGAACTGCGCAATCCCCTGGCCCCGCTCCGGCATGGACTGGACATCCTGCGCATTTCGCCCAACAGCCCCGACGCCGCCGAAATCCGCGACATGATGGAGCGCCAGCTTATTCACCTCATCCGTCTCGTCGACGATCTGCTTGACGTGTCGCGCGTCAGGCAGGGCAAGATCGAGTTGCGCAAGCAGAAGATCGAAGCCATTGATGCGATACGCTCGGCGATGGAGACGAGCCGGTCGCTCATCGGGGCGGCCGGCCACACGCTTGAGACCGACCTCGCGCAGGAGCCGATCTGGTTGGAGGCCGACCTCACCCGCCTTTCGCAGGTGGTGAGCAATCTGCTCAACAACGCCGCCCGATATACGCCCGATCATGGCCGCATCGCGCTTTCGCTCAAACGCGACGGCGAGGAGGCAGTCATCGCGGTCACCGACAGCGGCGTCGGCGTCGCCGCCGACCGGCAGGCCGAGATATTCGAGCTTTTCGCCCAGGTCGACAATCGTCCCGACCGCGGGCGCGGCGGTCTCGGCATCGGGTTGGCGCTGGTCAAGCAACTCACCGACCTGCACGGCGGTTCCGTCGCCGTCAGCAGCGACGGCCTCGGCAAGGGCGCCACGTTCACCCTGCGGCTGCCGATCGTCGCGGCCCCTCAAGCGGCCGCCGTCGCGACGGCCGCGCAAGCCGCGAGGGCGCAGCCGCTGAAGGTGCTGGTGGTCGACGACAATGAAGCCGTCGCGCAGACTGTCGGCTGGATGCTCGAAGCGATTGGCCACGATTACCGCGTCGTCCATAGCGGCCACGAGGCGCTGCCGGCGGCGCGCGAGTTTCGGCCCGACGCGATATTGCTCGACATCGGCTTGCCCGGCATGGACGGCTACGCCGTTTGCCGGGCTCTGCGGCAGGAAGACGCTTTCAAAAAGACGCAGATCATAGCCCAGACCGGCTGGGGTCAGGAGAGCGACAAGGCGCAGGCGACAGCGGCCGGGTTCGATCATCACCTCGTCAAGCCCATCGCGCTCGCGCAACTGGAAAGCCTGCTCGCCGGGATCGGGACGCACTAGCCTCGGCTGGAGTTGGCGGGTGTAGTTGAAAGGGCTGATTTCGCGTAGCGTTTTTGGTTGGAATCAAAACGGCGCGATTTCGGGAAAGCCGCACATGTCATGAATGACGCCATGCCGCCGTTGCCCGGCCTGACGCGGGCGCGCGACGGCGATATCGGCGAAGAGACGAGGAACGCGGGCGTAGAAGAAGGAGATGTTTTCGCGACATGCGCCGTGCCCGAAGGCGCACCCTCTGCGCCAACGATGATGAGACAAAGATCTGCCGGGCGTTTGGCCTTGAGGGCCGAGGTCGCGGCATCCGATGGTTATGCCTTCTACGGCCGCGCGGAAGCCGCTCTCATCGCCGTAGCCGGCTTGAGGCAGGAGGCGCGTGGACGAGCGCGATGCGCGGCTATTTGATCGCCTGCGGGTTGATCGGCGAGCCGGCGCCGCCGGGCAGATGCAGCGGCGGGGCGATGAAGAAAAACTCGTAAACCCCGTCTTTCGCGCAATCCTCGGCGAGTTCCTTCAGATAGAAGATCTCTCCCATCGAAATACCGATGGCGGGAATGACGACCCAATGCCACGGCTGGTTGGCGTCTCCGGTCTCGTTCGGCCTGACCTCGCAGCCCCAGGTGTCCGAACAGATCGCGGCGATGTCGAGCTTGCGAATCCAGTAGCAGGTCTCGAACGCAAAGCCCGGCGCGTCGCCGCCAGCGTAGCCGGACCAGTCCTTCGCGGCGAGGCAGCGCTCCTGCTGGCCTGTGCGGGTGATGACGAAATCGCCCTTGCGGATTTCCACGCCATGCGCCTTCGCGCATCCGTCGAGATCCTCGTTGGTGATGGCGTAGCCGTCATCGAGCCAATCGACGCCCTTCCAGCGCGCCATGTCGAGCAACACGCCGCGCCCGGCCATCTTGTCGCGCATGTGCTCGATGCCGAGCTTCTTGGCCCCGCGCGCGTCCACGAGCCGGGCGTCGTAGCCATTGTACATCTTGTCGTCGAGAAAGATGTGGCACAGCGCATCCCATTGCGTGGAGGCCTGGCACGGCATGTTGATGGCGTCATCGGCGTAGCGCAGATAGGGGAAGGGATTGTCCTGGACGCCGGCGGCGGCGTCCGTGCCGGTGGCGAGCATGGTGTGGATGGGGTTCCAGCGTCCACCAAACAGGCCAGACTGGATAGGCTCCTTCAGCGATAGACCAAGCGAGAACGCCTTGCCGCGCCGGATCAGCTTGGCGGCGGCGGCGATGCCCTGTGGCGTCACGTTGTTGAGCGTGCCGATCTGATCCTCAGGCCCCCAGCGGCCCCAGTTCGACAATTCGCGCGCGGCCTCGTCGATAGCCGCGCGGGTCACCGGCTTGCGCATCGGTCCTCCCCGTCGTTCTTGTTTATCGAGTGAAAAATAAGAGCGCGCGTTTGTCAACACGATCAGGGCGGCGATTGCGAAGACGGCGCGAAATCGTTTATCGTGCGATAAATCGCGCGGGCGGCCCGTTCCGCGTCGCGCTTGCGGGGGGCGGATGAGCGCGAGCGAGGCCGAGAAACTATCCGCGCCGGGCGGCGAGCTTCATCAGAAGTTGCTCGGCCGAGCGCGCGCGCTGAACCCGGCTATTCGCGAGCGCGCGGAGCGCGCCGAACAAATGCAGCGGCTCCCGGGCTGCGCGCTCGGCAACGCACAGGCTTGCCTGGAGGATTTCGAGGCTGCGGCGCGCAAGCGCGCCTCCGGCTTTCGCTCAACCCGCCCCTGGCGCTATGGAGCCTGGCATCGCGTTTCGCGGTCAACTTGCTGGCGCTGCGCCAGCGCGATCTCGCGTGTCATTTCGTCAGGCGCGCGGACGACAAGTTCGCGGCCATGACCTGCGAGGAAGGGCGCGGCGGCGCGCCGCTGCGACGCAAACGCCAGACGGCGGAGGCGCGGCGCGAGGAGTTCATCCAGAAGGCGGCCGAGTTCTTCGCGGAGGAAGGGTTCGGCGGCGGCACCCGCGAACTCGCCGCCAAGCTCGGCGTCACCCAACCGCTGCTCTACCGCTACTTCCCCAACAAGGAAGAATTGATCCAGGTCGTCTACCGCCGCATCTATCTCGACCGCTGGAAAACCGAATGGGACGCCCTACTCAGCGACCGCTCGCGCCCAATCCGCCAGCGATTGCAGGACTTCTACGAAGCCTACACCGACGCGATCTTCGACCGCGCGTGGCTGCGCATCTACTTCTTCTCCGGCCTCAAAGGCGTCGAGATCAACCGACCCTATGTTTCGCTCGTCGAGACGCGCATTCTCAAGCGCATCGTCACGGAATTCCGTCACGAGGCCGGCCTGCCCGCGCGCGATCCGCCGGCGCCGGCGGACATGGAGCTGGCGTGGGTGTTGCAGGGCGGCATCTTCTATTACGGCGTGCGCAAATTCATCTACGAACTGTCGGTGCAGGAGGACAAGTCGCGCATGATCTCGGATGCGCTCGACGTGTTCCTGGCCGGGCTCGCCGCCGTCTACGGCGCGAAGGTGGCGCTCGGGCGCGAGATCAAATCCGTTCGATCCTCCCGCTCGCCGCCGAACGCACGATCGCCTCGAAGGTTCGCGCGTTCGCGAGCATCTCGTCCGGAGTAATGGGATAGGCGCTCCCGCCCGCCGCCGCGCGCGCGAAAGCCTCGAGATTGTCCCGCACCGCCGCATGCGGCGGCCAGAAGGTCGTCGCACTCGGCCCGCCGCGTCGCGCGGTCGTCACGTCCCAACCGGTCGGCGTCTCCGGATGCGTGCGGTCGCGCACTTCGACCCAGCCCGCGTCGCCGTAGACGGCGAGCCGGCCGACGAACGGCGTCGTCAGAATGGCGCTGATCTGGGCGCTCGCGCCGCCCGCGAAGGCGAGCGAGACGGCCAGCGTGTCGCCGTTGGCGAAGCGCTGCGAATGCGAGGCGAGCCGCGCCCAGACTTCGCTCGGCGGCCCGAACAGCGCGATGGCGAGATCGACGAGATGAATGCCGGTGGCCGACAGCGGCCCCACGGGGGCAAGCTCCGGCGACAGGCGCCAATTGTCGAGCGGCAAATCCAGAAACTTCTCCTGGCTGAAATTGCCCTCCATCAGCACGGCCTGCCCAAACTCGCCGGCCGCGAAGCGGCGGCGCAGATGGAGGATCGCCGGCTCGAAGCGGCGCTCGTGACCAAGCCCAAGCGTCAGATTGGCCTTCGCCATCGCCTCCAGCGCGCGCTCCGCCTCCGCGCCGGTCCGGCATAGCGGCTTTTCGCAGAACACATGCTTGCCCGCGCGGGCGGCGGCCAGGATCTGTTCGGCGTGGAAGCGATGCGGCGAGCAGAGAATAACCGCGTCGATCTCGGGATCGCGGAGCGCATCCTCATAGCGCGCGGCGACCGGCAGCAAGGACGCCATCGTCTCGCGCGGGCCGGTCTCGGGATCGACGCCCAGGGTCACGCGAATCGCCTGCGAGGCCGCAAGCTCGCGCACGATGGTGCGTCCCCACCATCCCAGTCCAACAATGGCGGCTCGGATCATATAGGCCTCAAGCCTGAGGGGTCGCCAACGCGTCCCGACGCCGTCGCCGCTCTCATCTACGCTACGCTTGATCGGCAGCGGCTTTTATAGGATGGTCGACCGATAAACAAAAATCAACAACGGCTCCGGAGGAAAATGTTGATCGCGCCGACGCCTGACGAAGCCTGCGCCCGAAGCCGATGAAATCCGCCGCGTTCGATTATGTGCGCCCGGGGACGCTCGAGCAGGCGCTCCAAATCCTGTCGGAGCGCGCAGAGGGCGCGCGCGTCCTCGCGGGCGGCCAGAGTCTTGCGCCTGCGCTCAACCTGCGGCTCGCCGCGCCGGAGCTTCTGGTCGACATCGGCGGCCTCGCGCAATTTCGCTACATCGAGGAAGGCGCAGACGCGCTGCGCATCGGCGCGCTGACGCGCCACGTCGATGTAGAGCGGTCTGAGATCGTCGCGCGCCGGTGTCCTCTGCTGTCGCGCGCCATCGCCCATGTCGCCCATCCCGCGATCCGCAATCGCGGCACGCTCGGCGGCAGTCTCGCCCTGGCCGATCCCGCCGCCGAACTTCCCGCCTGCATGCTTGCGCTCGACGCCGTGATTCACGTGGCTGGTCCCGGCGGCGAGCGGCGGATCGCGGCGCGGGATTTTTTTCAGGGTGTGTTTGAGACCGCGCTGCGGCCGGGCGAGGTGCTGACGGGAGTTGAGATCGGCGGGCTCGGTCCGGATCGGACTTACGGTTTCGCGGAGCTTTCGCGCCGGCGCGGCGATTTCGCCATCGTCGGCCTCGCGCTCGCGGCGCGGCGGTCCAGCACGGCCTTGAGCGACGTGCGGCTCGCCTTCTTCGGCGTCGCCGACCGCCCCGTTCTGGCGCGCGCCGCCGCCTCGGCGCTCGGGGCGGGCGACATGAGCGCCGCGCGCGCGGCGCTGGCGACCGATCTCAAGCCGGTCTCCGACGCGCAAGCCAGCAGCGCCATGCGGCTGCATCTGGCCGGCGTCCTGCTGGAGCGCGCCTTCAACGAGACGCTGGAGGCGTCCGCGTGAACCAGCCCATCCGTCTCACCGTCAACGGCGAGCTGGTGACGGCCGCAGTCGCGCCGCGCCAGCATCTCGCCGACTTCCTGCGCGAAACGCTCGGGCTGACGGGAACCCATATCGGCTGCGAGCACGGCGTCTGCGGCGCCTGCTCCGTGCGGCTCGACGGCGCGGTGGTGCGTGGCTGCCTCGTCTATGCCGTCCAGGCCGACGGCGCGCGCGTGGATACGATCGAAGGCGTTTCCGACAGCGGCGAGATCGCCGATCTTCAGGCCGCCTTCGCGACGCGCAACGCCTTGCAGTGCGGATATTGCACGCCGGGCATGCTGCTCGCCGCGCAGGAGTTGCTGCTCGTGAACGCCGCGCCCGACCGCGAGACGATCCGCGACCGTCTGTCCGGCAATTATTGTCGCTGCACCGGCTATCACGCCATCGTCGACGCCGTCGAGGCGACGGCGCGGGCGCGGGCGGAGGCGAAGCGATGAGCGAAGGCCTGAGCCCGCTCGACCGGCCCAATTCCTACATCGGCCGCGCCGTGCCGCGCCCCAACCTTGCGCGCCTACTGCAAGGCCGCGGCCTATACGTCAGCGACATGACGCTGCCGCGCATGGTTCACGTCGCCTTCGTGCGCTCGCCCTACGCCCATGCGCGCATTGCCGGCATCGACGCGGGCGCCGCGCGAACGGCGCCGGGCGTCGTCGCCGTGGTGACAGGCGCCGAACTGGCCGAGGTCTGCACGCCCTGGGTCGGTGTGCTGACGCACATGAAGGGCCTCAAATCCGCGCCGCAACACGCCATCGCCGTGGACCGCGCGTGCTGGGTGGGCGAGGCCGTCGCGGCGGTGGTGGCCACGACGCGGGCCGAGGCCGAGGACGCGGCGGCTTTGGTCGAGGTGAGCTACGAGGAATTGCCCGTCGTCGCCGACATGGAGGCGGCGCTGGCGCCGGACGCCCCGGCGATCCATCCCGACCTCGGCGACAACCTCGCCTTCGAGCGCAAGCTCGACGCGGGCGATGTCGAAGCCGCGTTCGCGAGCGCCGACGCGGTCGCGCAGGCGGAATTCGTGTTCGGCCGCCACACCGGCGTTACGCTGGAGGCGCGCGCCATGCTCGCCGACTGGAATCCTGGCGAACAGCGCCTGACCGTCTATCAAGGCACGCAGGCGCCGCACATGATGCAGAACATCATCGCCAAGCATCTCGGCCTCGAGGAAACCCAAGTGCGCGTCGTCTGCAAGGACGTGGGCGGCTCGTTCGGCGTCAAGGTTCACGTCTATGCCGACGAGATGGCGACCGCCGCGCTCGCCCGGATGCTGCGCCGTCCCGTCAAATACGTCGCCGACCGCGTCGAGAGCTTTCTCACCGACATTCACGCCCGCGACCATCGCTGCAAGGGCCGCATCGCCGTCAACAGGCAGGGCGACATCCTCGCCTTCGAGATCGACGATCTGACGGCGATCGGCCCCTATTCGATGTATCCGCGCACCAGCGCGATCGAAGCCAATCAGGTCGTCAATCTCGTCGGCGGTCCCTATAAGACGCCAAACTATCGCGCCCGC
Organism: Pseudomonadota bacterium; assembly: GCA_021777795.1. Taxonomy (GTDB): domain Bacteria; phylum Pseudomonadota; class Alphaproteobacteria; order Rhizobiales; family Beijerinckiaceae; genus Roseiarcus. Next base: position 8,876 of record JAJYDD010000022.1, read on the forward strand.
GCCCGCGTCGCCTTCACCAATCGCAACGTGATGTGCCAGTACCGCGCCGTCGGCCACCCTATCGCCTGCTCGGTCACCGAAGGGCTCGTGGACCTCGCCGCGCGCGAAATCGGCATGGATCCGGTCGAGATCCGCCGCCGCAACCTGCTGCCAGACGATTCCTATCCCGCGCAATCCGCGTCGGGCATGAAGTTCGAGGCGCTCTCGCATCACGCCGCGCTCGACAAGCTCGTCGCCATGATGAACTACCCGGCCCTGCGGGCGGAACAGACGGATCTGCGCGCCAAGGGGATCTATCGCGGCGTCGGCCTCGCCTCTTTCATCGAGGTCACCAACCCGAGCGCGGCGTTCTATGGCGTCGGCGGCGCCCGCATTTCCTCTCAGGACGGCGCGTCCGTCCGGCTCGACGCGCAAGGCGCGGTCGTCTGCCACGCCAGCGTGACCGAGCAGGGACAGGGCACGGAGGCGATCCTCGCTCAAGTCGTCGCGAGCGCGGTCGGCGCGACGCTCGACAAGGTGCGAATAATACTCGGCGACACCGACCATACGCCCTACGGCGGCGGCACATGGGCTTCGCGCGCCGCCGGGATTGGCGGCGAGGCGGCGTGGCGGGCGGGCGTCGCTCTGCGCGAGAACATCCTGAAGGTCGCGGGCGTGATGCTGCAAGCCGACCCTTCCGCCCTCGACATAACCGAGGGGCAGGTGATCGACGCCACGGGACAGGCGCGCGTCGGGCTAGACGAGATCGCGCGCGTCGTCTACTTCCGGCCGGACACGCTGCCGGCCGATTTCCAGGCCGAGTTGATCGCGACCCGCCACTACGCGCCGAAAGCCTATCCGTTCGCTTTCACAAACGGCGTTCAGGCGTCTTGGCTGGAGGTAGACATTAAGACCGGCTTCATCCGGTTGCTTGGTCATTGGGTGGTCGAGGATTGCGGCAGGATCCTCAATCCGCAACTCGTGGACGAACAGATTCGCGGCGGCGTCGTGCAGGGGCTCGGCGCGGCGCTGTTCGAGAAATGCGAGTACGACGCGCGCGCGCAGATGCTCAACGCCAACATGGCCGACTATCTCGTGCCGATGGCCTCAGAGACGCCCGACATCCAAATCGGCCATATCGAGACGCCGACGGCGGATTCAATGCTGGGCGCCAAGGGCGCGGGGGAGGCCGGCACGGCGGGCGCCGCCGCCGCAGTCGTGAACGCCGTCAACGACGCGCTGTCGCCGTTCGGCGTCAGGCTCGCCGAAATTCCGCTGACGCCGGAGCTTGTGCTGAAGGCGTTGGGCGTTGTCTTATAAAACCAAAACAAATGGGAGGAGCGCATGACGGAACGGATCACAGGCGTAACGCGCAGGCGGGCGGCGGCCATGGCGGGCGCGGCGCTGGCCTCGCCGTTCCTGTTCCATATAGCGCGCGCGCAAACGGCCAACATCAAGGTCGGCTTTCCCGTGCCGCTGACCGGTCCCTACGGGGCCGAAGCGCAGGATCAAGTGCGCGCCGCGCAAGTGGCGATCGCGGAGTTCAACGAAACCGGCGGACTGAAAGGCCGGCAAGCCGAACTGCTGGTGCGCGACGACAAACTGAACCCCGGCGAGGCGGCGACCCGCGCGCTGGAGCTGTGCGAGACCGACAAAGTCGATTTCGTCGTCGGCAGCCTGTCGGCTTCCGTGCAGCTCGCGGTCAACAACGTCACCAAGGCGCGAAAGGTTCTCTACAACTCGATCAGCCAGTCGGATGCGATCAACGAAGCCAAGGATTTCAGCCCCTACACGTTCCACGAGGCGCTGAACCCGCATATGACGGGCGGCGCGGTCGGGCGCTATGCGTTCGCCAAATATGGCAAGAAGGTCGCCTTCCTCACCGCCGACTATGCTTATGGCTACGAGATGGTGCGCGGCTTCCAGGCGGCGGGCAAACCGATGGGCGTTCAGACGCTCATCGACGTGCGCCATCCGCTCGGCGCCACCGACTTTTCGACGCTTCTACCGCGCATCCAGGCTCTGCGACCCGAGGTGCTCGTCATCAGCAATTTCGGCCGGGATCAGCAGATCGCGCTCAAACAGGCGACCGACTTCGGGCTGAAGAAGTCGATGAAGATCGTCGTGCCGATCCTGCTCTACACCGGCCGCATCGCCGCCGGCGCGCAGGCGTTCGACGGCGTCGTCGGAGGCACGTCCTATTATTGGGGCATCGAGAAGACGATCCCCTCGGCCAAGGCGTTCAACGACCGATTCCGCAAGATGCACAACGGTCGTGTGCCGTCGGACTACGGATCGCTCGCCTACGCCGGGGTCAAGACCTTCCTGATGGCATCGCGGCAGGCCGGGACGACCGATCCGCAGGCGGTGATCCCGGTGATGGAGGCGCTCAAATACGATGACTACAAGGGGCCGGAATATTACCGCAAATGCGACCATCAGGCGGTGCAGTCGGTGTTCATCATCGAATCAAAGAACGCGCCGGCCGGCGACCCCGACGTGTTCAACGTCATCGCGACCGATGCGCCCAACGAAGTCAACCTGCGCAGTTGCGAGGAACTCGGCTTCAAGTGATCCCGAGCGCCTGAGATCCAAACTCAGGCGTCCCTGCTGCTTGTTGCGACCGGAGCCCGCATGGCCGGACTGACCCTCCAATTGCTGGGATTGCAGCTTTTCACCGGCGTCGCGCTCGGCGCGCTTTACGTGCTGCTCGCCGTAGGCCTGTCGCTCATTTTCGGCATGCTCACGGTGGTCAACTTCGCGCACGGCGCCTTCTACATGCTGGGCGCCTATGTCGGGATGTGGCTGCTGATGCATGGCGTCAACTTCTGGTTGGCGCTGGCGCTCGCTCCGCTCGCCGTAGGCCTCTTGGGGCTCGCGGTTGAGCGCACGCTCATCCGTCCGCTCTACGGGCGCGGCATCGACTACCCGCTGCTGCTGACCTTCGGCCTCAGCTACATCATCGTCGAAGGGGTGCGAGTCGTGTTCGGCAACACCGGCTATCCCGTCGACACGCCCGAAATCTTGCAGGGCGCGGTCAACATCGGCGTCGGCTATTTCCCGCTCTACCGCCTGTTCGTCATCGCCGCCACCGCCGTGATCCTCCTCGCGCTGTGGCTGTTTCTGGAGCGCACGAGCTTCGGCCTCATCGTGCGCGCGGGCGCGCGCGATCCACAGATCGTGCGCATACTCGGCGTAGATGTCGCGCGCGTCTGGCTCATCGTGTTCGGTCTGGGCACGGCGCTGGCGGCGCTGGCCGGCGTGCTCGCGGCGCCGTTGCAGGGCGTGATACCCGAGATGGGCGGACCCATTCTCGCCGAGGCGTTCGTCGTCACCGTCGTCGGCGGCATGGGCTCGCTCGTCGGCGCCGTCTTGGCGGGACTGCTGGTCGGCGTCGTCGTCAGCATGACGTCGCTGTTCGCGCCGGAAATGTCGCGCGTCGCCATATTCGCGCTGATGGCGGTCGTGCTCCTGATTAAGCCGCAAGGCTTCTTCGGCCGCGCCGGGTTGATGAGCTAGCATGACCGTCGATAACGTGGTCGCCCTGCGGCCTTCAGAACCCGCGCGCGGCTGGCTGTCTCTTGCGCGCCGCCGCCGCGCATGGCTCGCGAGCCTGCTACTCATCTTGTTTCCGCTGATCGTACCGTTCAAGGCGCTGGCCGCGCAGATCCTCGTCTACGGTCTCTATGCGCTGGGGCTCAACCTCCTGTTCGGCTATCTCGGGCTGTTGTCTTTCGGCCACGCCGCCCTGTTCGGCGTCGGCGCCTATTTCTGCGGAATCGCCGTGGCCACCTTTGGCCTGCCGTGGTGGGCGGGTATCGGGCTCGGGATTTTCGGCGGGACGTTGGCGGCCGCGCTCATCGGCGCGCTGGCGATCCGCACGCGCGGCATCTATTTCGCGATGGTCACGCTCGCCCTCGCGCAATGCGTCTATTATCTCTTCTACGAAGAGGCGGGCTGGACCGGCGGGGAAAGCGGGCTCACGGGCGTCGACGTGAAAACCATCGACCTGTTCGGCGTCAGCTTCAACTTCGTCGATCCTCTCGTGCATTATTACGTGATCTGCGCCTTCGTCGTCGCCGCCCTGTTCGCGCTCTCGCGCATTCTCGCCTCGCCCTTCGGCGCGGTGATTGAAGGCGTGCGTGAGAACGAGGCGCGGGCGCGCGCCTCCGGCATCGACGTCTCGCGCGTGCGTCTCGTCACCTTCATCGTCTCGGGCGCCTTCTGCGGGCTGGCGGGCGCGCTTCTGTCGCTGAACCTCTCCATCGTCTCCATCGAAACCTTGAACTACGAGACCTCGGGGCTCGCCGTGATGATGTGTCTGCTTGGCGGCATGGGCACGTTCTTCGGTCCTTTCGTCGGCGCGGCGCTCTTTCTGCTGCTGGAAAATATCGTGTCGCTTTACACGGTGCATTGGCAATTGATCGTCGGCGCGGCCTTCGTCGCCTGCGTCCTGTTCTTTCCGCGCGGCGTCTGGGGCACGCTGATGCAGGGGCTTGAGAAATGACCGCCGACGTCATCCTGCGCACCCGCGACGTCGCCAAGAGGTTCGGCAAGTTCAACGCGCTGAACGGCGTCAGCGCGGAGTTCCGCCGCAATGTCATCACCTCGATCATCGGCCCCAACGGCGCCGGAAAGAGCACCTATTTCAATCTGCTGTGCGGCGTCTTGCGCCCGTCGAGCGGCACGGTGGAGTTCGAGGGCCGCGATGTGACGGGCATGCCGCAACATCGCTTCGCCCATATGGGCGTCGTCAAGTCCTATCAGATCACGACGGTCTTTCCGCAGCTTTGCGCGCATGAGAACGTCAGGCTCGCAGCCCAGGCCAGGGTCACGACCTTCGACATGTGGCGCCCGCGCGCTTCGCTGAAGTCGCTGATCGAGACGGCTGACCGGGTGCTGGAGCGGGTCGGCCTCGCCGACCGCCGCGACCGCCCCGCCGGCCTGCTCGCGCATGGCGAACAGCGCGCGCTCGAAATCGGCATAGCGCTGGCGAGCGAGCCCAAGCTGCTGCTGCTCGACGAACCGACCGCGGGCATGAGCCCGCAGGAGACGCGCGAGGTGATGGACCTCATCGTCAGCCTCGCCGCGGAGCGCACCATCATCCTGGTCGAACACAAGATGAAGCTGGTGCTCGGCGTCAGCGAACGGCTCATCGTGCTGCATCACGGCGAATTGCTGGCCGAAGGGGCGCCCGACGACATCAGGCGCAACGAGACGGTCAAGCGGGTCTACCTCGGGCACAGGGGCCACTGAGCCATGCTCAAGATCCGGGGACTGGAAGCCTGGTATGGCGCGAGCCACGTCTTGCAGAAGATCGACCTCGACGTGGCGCGCGGCGAGATCGTCTGCCTGATCGGCCGCAACGGCGCCGGCAAGACGACGACGCTGAAGTCCGTCGCCGGCCTGATCGACAAGGTCGGCGGCAGCGTCGAGTTCGAGGGCGAGGAGTTGCTCGGCCTGCCCGCGCACGTCCGCTTCCATCGCGGCCTCGCCTATGTCCCGGAGGAGCGGCGCATCGTGCCGGGGCTCGACGTGCGCGAGAATCTGCGCCTCGGCTTGATCGCCTCTCCCTTGAAGAAGCGCGAGACGCAGGCGATCCGCGAGGCGTCGATGATCTTTCCGCGCCTGGCCGAACGCATCACCCAATCCGCGATCACGCTGTCGGGCGGCGAACAGCAAATGCTCGCCATCGCGCGCGCGCTCATATCGCAGCCCAAGCTCATCATGCTGGACGAACCCTCCGAGGGCATCATGCCGGTGCTGGTCGACGAAATGTTCGAATTGTTCGGCAAGCTGAAGTCGCAGGGCGCGACGATCCTACTGGTGGAGCAGAATGTGGAGTTGGCGCTCGCCATTGCCGACCGCGCCTACATCATCGACCAGGGCGCGATCGTGCATCACGCCACGGCCGCGGCGCTGCTGGCCGACGCCGAGATTCAGGAAAAATACTGCGCGGTGTGAGAGGCCGCGCGACGCGGAGCCCGTGATGGAGCTTGGATTCTTCACAATGCCGATCCACCCGCTCGGCCGCGACTGGCGCGAGACGCTGAGGGAGGATCAGGAAGCGTTCTTGCTGGCCGACCAACTCGGCTTCCGCGAGGGTTACGTCGGCGAGCACGTGACCGACCTCGCCGAGAACATCACCTCTGCGGCGATGTTTCTGGCGACGCTGGCGGGGCGCGTGAAGACCATTCGGCTCGGGACCGGCACGGTGAACCTGCCCAACAGCCATCCCGCGCATGTCGCCGGTCAGATCGCGATGCTCGACCATCTGCTGGACGGCCGCTTCAACTTCGGCGTCAGCCCCGGCGGCCTTTTGTCGGACGCGGAGATCTTCGGCAATCTCGACGCCGACCGCAACGCGATGTTCCTCGAAGCGATCGAGGCGGTGCTCAAGCTCTGGACTGGCGAGGCGCCTTACGACATCGACGGCCCGACCTGGAAGATCACGACGCGCCGCACGCTGACGCCCGAGATCGGGCAGGGCCTCATCGCCAGGCCGCTTCAACGTCCGCACCCGCCGATCGTCGTCACCGCCGTCGCGCCCTTCTCCAAGGGCGTCGCCGCCGCCGCCGCGCGCGGCTGGGACCCGATCTCCGCCAACTTCCTGCTGCCCAAATGGGTCGCCACGCATCGCAGGAGTTACGAGGAGGGTTGCCGCAGCGGCGGGCGGCCGGTCGAGTTCGCAAATTGGCGCGTCGCCAAGAGCCTGTTCGTCGCGGATGCGCGCGAGACCGCGCGGGACTATGCGACGGGCCCGAACAGCCCCTACCGGCATTATTACAAATCGTTGTTCACCAAGCTGGTGAAGAATGGACGCGGCAATCTCTTCAAGGAGGACCCCGCCATGCCCGACGAGGCGCTCGATTTCGAAAAGGTGTTCGAAAAGCTCGCGCTGTGGGGGACGCCGGAGGAGGTCGCCGACAAGATACTCGCGTTCCGCGAAGAGGTCGGGCCGTTCGGCGTGCTGCTCTACGCTGGCCACGATTGGGCCGACGCGGATCTCGCGCGGCGCTCGATGACGCTGATGTCTGAGCAGGTGCTGCCGCGAATAAACCGCGCGCTCGGCCGAGGGTCGGCGCCATGAGCAAAACCCTCATTGACATTGGCGACACGCGCCTCGCCTGCGATTTGCTGGGTGAGGCGGGGCGGCCGTGGATCGTCCTTTCGCACTCGCTTGGCGCGAACCGCTCGCTGTGGGATGCGCAGATCGCCGCGCTGACGCGGACGCATCGCGTGCTGCGTTACGACACGCGCGGTCACGGCGGCAGCGCGTTGGGCTCGGCGCCCGTCACGATGGCGCGGCTCGTCGCCGATATCGTCGCCCTGCTCGACCGGTTCGAGATCGCGACAGCCGATGTGATGGGCCTGTCGCTGGGCGGCATGACGGCGCTGGGGCTAGGTCTCGATCATCCGCAGCGGGTGCGCCGCATCGTCTGCGCCGCCGCGCGCGCCGACACCGCGCCGCCGGTCGCGGCGGCGTGGACCGAGCGGATCGCCGCCGTCGAGGCGGGCGGCATGGGCGCCGCCGCCGAGGGGACGATGGAGCGCTGGTTTACCCCGCCCACGCACGCGCAGCGCCCTGACGTTGTCGCGCGCGCCCACGCCGCTTTCCTGGCGACGCCGGTCGCGTCCTATGTCGCCTGCGCGCGCGCCATTCAGGGCCTGAACTACCGCTCGCGGCTGCCCTCGCTGGCGGCGCCCGCAATGTTCATCGCCGGCGCCGCCGACGTCGCCGCGCCGCCGGAAGCCATGCGCGACATGGCCCGCGCGGCGCCGGGGGGCCTGTTCGAGATGATCGACGGCGCCGCGCATCTCATTAACATCGAGCAGTCGAACGCCTTCGACGCGATCGTCTCGCGTTTCCTGCTCGCCTGAGCGAAGGGAGCCTGTTTTGAGCGCAAGCGCGCCCGTCGGCCTGATCGGGCTTGGCGTCATGGGGTCGGCTTATGCCGCCAATCCGCTCAAGCGGGGCCACGATGCGCTCGGCTTCGACGCAGGCGCGACGGGGTCTTTCTGGCGATTGCGCGAAAGGTCGTGCGGGCCGGCGCCGGGATGAAGCTGAAGTGCGTCGCGAATGCTTTGGTTTGCGCGCATAACCTCGCTACGGCGGAAGCAAGTCACAATGCGAGTCCCAGGGGTCAGGAGCGGTGCGCCTTGCGCCATTTGCGCACCACCGCGAGCGTGTTGGCGATATGCTTTGACGGCGACATGTCCTCGTAGGCGTAAAGGACGCGCCCGTCGGGCGCGATGACGTAGGAAATGCGGCTCGACATCGCCGGCCCCAATCCGCCGAGTTTCATCATCTGCGCGTCATATTCCTTGATGACCTTGCCGTCGGGATCGGCCCCGACGGGGAATTTGTCGCGGCACTCGCGCGACGAGAACTGGATCTGCGTCTTGATATTGTCGGCGGAGACGCCGATCAGGCTGGCGCCGGCGGCGGCGAAATCGGCGGCGTTGTCGGCGAAATCATGCGCCTCGACCGTGCAACCTTGCGTGAACGATTTCGGGTAGAAATAGACGACGACGGGCCCTTTCTTCAGCGCGTCCGCGAGATGGAAGGAGAAGGTCTTGCCGCCGAGCGCCGCCTCGACGGTGAAATCGGGCGCCTTTTCCTCGGTCTTCAGCATGGCGGAGGCCGATACGGCGCCAAACAGGCTGACGAGCATAACCGCGAGCAGTCGTTTCATGGGGCGCTCCCTCTGTTGCCTTGCATGCGCCAAGATTGCGCTGTTCCCGGGCGCGCCGTCAATGCGCGGCGCCCCGCGACGCTTCGCCGCCCCCTTCACCCCGCCTAGGGTAACATGCTAGCCTGTATCCCGACGCCCCAAATCCGAGGGCGACAGGGGGGCGCGTGGCGAGGCAGGCGGGGCCGGAAAACGTGGACGAGGGCGCGATTCTGGAGGCGGTGGGCCTGTCGCGCGCGTTCGGCCCGGTCGAGGTGCTGAGCGACGTCAGCGCGGCCTTTCGCGGCGGCGAGGCGCACGCCATCATCGGCGAGAACGGCGCCGGCAAATCGACGCTGATGAAGCTGCTGGCCGGTCACCTCGCGCCGACGCGCGGAACCATGCGGCTCGACGGCGCGCCCATTGTCCTCAGCGGCCCCGTCGAGGCCGAGCGGCGCGGCATCGTGCTCGTGCATCAGGAGATCATGCTCGCGCCCGATCTCACCATCGCCGAGAACATGTTCCTCGGCCGCGAATTGCGGCGCGGGCTTATCGTCGACGACCGCGCGATGAACGCGCGCGCCCGCGCGGCGATGCAGGTCTATGGCGTCGAGGCGGCTGTCGATGTCCCGGTCGGGAAGTTGTCAATCGCCCAGCGCCAAATCGCGCAGATCGCGCGGGCGCTGACGGTCCCGCATCGCGTCGTCATTTTCGACGAGCCGACCGCCTCGCTGACCCCGGTGGAGACCGAGGCGCTGCTCGGCGCCATCCGCGCGCTGAAGGCCAAGGGCGTCGCGGTGCTCTACATCTCGCACCGGCTGGAG
>JAJYDD010000443.1 GCA_021777795.1 Pseudomonadota bacterium
GCAGCAGCAACGGCGCGGTGACGAGGCCGACCAGCGCGGCCGGGACGACGGCCGCGACGAGGCCGAGCAGGGGATCGTCATAGCCGGCGTTGGCCATGATGCCGGCGGAATAGGCGCCCAGGCCGAAGAACGCCGCCTGCCCGAGCGTGACGATGCCGGCGAGGCCGAGGATGAGATCAATCGACAGCGCGAACAGGCCATAGACCAGCGCCTCGTTGACGAGCGCGGCGTGGGAGGGAAAAGCCAGGATCGCCGCCGTCAGCGCCAACCAGAACGCGATCTCCCACCAGCGCCAACGCTCGCGCCGGCGCAAATGGGCGAGGATGTCGGCCTTCATCGCGCGATGTTCGCTTGCGATCATCGCCCGTCGCCCCTTGCGAACAGCCCGCGCGGCCGCAAAATCAGCGTGACGACCATGACGGCGTAGATGATGAACGCGCCGATCGAGGGGACGTAATATTTGCCGGCGACGTCGAGCACGCCGAGCAGCAGCGCGCCGAACAAGGCGCCCAGAATGCCGTTCTGGCCGCCGACGGTGACGACAATCAGCATCAGGACGATGAATTTTTGCGGAAAGCTCGGATCGACGCCGCCCACCACATCGACCGCCAGCGCGCCGCCGAGGCCGGCCAACCCGCTGCCGACGGCGAAGGTGATGGCGAACAGGAGATCGACATTGACGCCGAGGCCGGAGGCGGCGCGCGAATCATCGACCGCCGCGCGCAGCCGCGCGCCGAAGCGCGTGCCGACGAGGAATATCTGCAACGCCGCCGCGATGGCCCCACAGAGCGCGATGGTGAACAGCCGATAGATTCCGATGCTGACGCCGTGGAATTCGAGCCGGCCGTGCAGAAATTCCGGCAGGTTGATCTGCAACGGTTGATTGCCGATGAGATAATCGGCCGCCGGCGTCGCCATCAAAACGAGGCCGATGGTGAACAGCACCTGATCGAGCGGGCTCGCGCCGTAAAGCCGTCGATAAAGCGTGCGCTCCATGAGGACGCCGACGGCGGCCGGGATGAGAAAGGCCAGCGGCAGCGTGGCCAGGAAGGGCACGCCGGCGCGGTTCATAAGCAACGCCGTGACATAGCCGCCGAGCATGGCGAAGGCGGCGTGGGCGAGGTTGATGAAGTTCATCAACCCCAGCGTCACCGCCAGCCCGGCGCTGAGCACGAACAGCAACATGCCATAGGCGACGCCGTCGAGCAGCAGCGTCAGCATGACGCGCCCCTATTTCTTCGCCGCCTTGAACGGGTCCTTGACCATCGGGATGGTCTCGAACTCGACGTTATAGAGTTGACCGTTCTTCTTCTCGACCTTGCGGACATAAATGTTCTGCACGATGTCGCGCGTCTCAGGGTCGATCTCGACCGGCCCGCGCGGGCTCGTCCATTTGGCGCCCTTCATCGCCGCGATCAGCGCGGGGCCGGACGTATCGCCCTTGGTGGCTTCCAGCGCGTGATAGAACAAAGCCATGCCGTCGTAGCCGGCGACCGCCATGAAGTTGGGGCGGAAGCCGTTGGCCTTCTCGAAGGCGGCGACGAAGGCCTTGTTCTCGGGCGAATCGTGATCGGCGGAATAATGATGCGTCGTCACCACGCCGAGCGCCGCGTCGCCCATGCCGTTCACCTGGTCGTCGTCGGTGACGTCGCCGGTGCCGATCAGCTTGATGCCGGCCTTGCCCAGCCCCTGTTCGACGAATTCCTTCATGAATTGCGCGCCGGCGCCGGAGGGCACGAAGACGAACACCGCGTCGGGTTTGTCGTCTTTTACCCGTTGCAGGAACGGCGCGAAATCCGGGTTCTTCAGCGGCACGCGGATTTCCTCGACGATCGCGCCGCCGTCCTTCTTGAAGGTGGAGGCGAACCATTTTTGCGCGTCGGCGCCGGGGCCGTAGTCGGTGACTATGGTGACGACCTTCTTGATGCCGTTCTTAGCGGCCCAATCCGCCATCGGCGCCGAAGCCTGCGGCAGCGTGAACGAGGTGCGCACGATGTAAGGCGATTTCTGGGTGATGACGGCGGTCGCCGCCGCCGTCACGATCTCCGGCACTTTGGCTTCCGTCGCGATGGGCGCGGCGGCGAAGGCGGTCGGCGTGATGCCGAAGCCCATCAAGGCGACCGCGTGATCGTTGGCGACGAGTTCCTGCGCCAGCCTCTTGGTGATGTCGGGGGCGGCGGTGTCGTCCTTGACGACGAGCTTGATCGTCTTGCCGGCGACCTTGTCGCCGTGCTGGGCCATGTAAAGCTCGACGGCGGCCTTCTCCTGTTTGCCGGTCGAGGCGAATGGCCCCGTCATCGGCACAATGAGGCCGACGGTCACATCCTCGGCCGCCGCCGAGGCGACGCCCGCAGCGAGCGCCACGGCCGAAATCAACAGCATCGCCTTCATCGCTTCCTCCTTCAGGCGCGGTTTTGCGCGCTCAATTCCATGCCTGCGGCGCGTAACGCCAGATCTCGTCGTCACTCAGCAGTCGCGGCGTCAGCCCCTGCTCATGGGCGAATTCGGCGGCCAGCCGCACGGAGGCCGCGACCGCCGCGCGCCCGATCGGCGCCCGGTCGCGCCCTTGGCTCGGGGCCAGCGCCTTAGCGGCGGAAAACAGCCGGCACAGTTCGGCCGCGAACCCCGGCTCCCTGGCCAGTTCGGTTTTCACCACCACCATATGGTTGATCGGCACGAAGCCGTGGCGGGCGTAAAACGCCTCGCCCGCCGCCGTGGGATCGGAAAACAGCAAGCGCAGGTTCGGGTCGTTGGGCACGTCGGCGCCGACGATGGCGCCGTCGAGTTCGCCGGCCCGCAGCATGGTCAGGAGATCCTTGCCGGGCTCGGCGCGCTTGACGAAGGGCGGGTCGTCATAGGCCGCCACATGCGCGCCCTCGAAGGTCGTCCAGGTGATGTCGGCAGGCTTGACGCCGAAGCTTTCCTTGAGGATGCCGCGCAGCCACAGGCCCGTGGTCTGGCTATAGGCGCGCACGCCGACGCGCTTGCCCTTGAGATCGCCGGCGTCGCGCAGCGGACTGTCGGCGCGCACGAACAGCGCCGCTTCCTGGAAGCGCGAGGCCAGCACCACCGGCATCAGCGCGATCTCGACGCCATAGGCGATAGCCTGCAACACCGTCGCTATCGCCATTTCGCTAATGTCGAAGCGCCGCTCGCGCGCCATCGGCGCAAAGGCGCGGTTGATCGGCTTGACCTCCTTGAAGTCGAGGCCGAATTGATCGGAAGCGACCTCGCCCGATCTCAGCGCCCGCGTGTGCGGATAATCGCCAACGGCGATCGCAAGCGTTCTCGTGGACAAGCCGCCTCCCTTCACGCGCGTGATCGCCGAGCCATAACCCGCGCTGCGGCGAATGTCCTATCGCTGTTCCGGCCTCAGATATAAGGTTTGGTTATATCAGGTGAGGCCGCGCGCCGCGAGTTCGCCGACATAGGCGCGCAAGGTCTCGACGAACTGCGCCGCCGGCGCGCTCAGCGGCGCATCGCGGCGGCGGATGAGGCCGGCGGGGCGCTCGGCCGCCTCAATCGGCAGAGGCGCCAGCCGCAACGCGCCACGCAGGAGATCGCCGACCATCATCAGGCGCGGCATGATGGCGACGCAATCGCCGCCGAGCAGCATCTCGCGGATGAAGCCGTAAGATGAGGAGCGAAAGGCGGTCGCCGCCTCCAGCCCGAGTTGCGCCAGCAGCCGCTCGATCTCCTGGCCGACGCGCTGTGTGATCGTCGGCAGCACGAAATCATAGGCGGCGAGCGCCGCCGCGTCGATGCGCGGGGCGTCGAATATGGGATGGCCGACGCGCGCCAGTATCGACATCGGTTCC
>JAJYDD010000023.1 GCA_021777795.1 Pseudomonadota bacterium
CCGATGGTCGCGACGATGGCGGGGATGCGCCCAAACACCACGACGGCGCCGGTGACGAGCCCCACCATCAGCCCCACGACCGGCCCCGCCGCCGCCGCGATCCAGAGATTGGCGCCGGCGATCAACAATTCGCCGACGCCGATAGCGGCGAGCCCAAGCACGAGTCCAACCGTGACATCGATGCCGCCCATCGCCAGCAATAACGTCTCGCCGAGGCCGACCAGCAACAATTCGACGCTGTTGCGGGCGACGGCGGCGAGGTTGCCCACCGTCAGATAGGCCGGCGAAGCGCAGGCGAACACGATCCCCGCCGCCAGGCATAGCCCGAGCAGCGTGAATTCGCGGACGCCGACGCCGAACCGGACCATGGGCCGACCTCAGAACTTGAACTGATCGACGTTCGCGGCGGTGAACACGGTGGGATCGCCGAGCAACAGGATGCCGGTCTTGGAATCGAAGCTGACGGGCGCGGCCATGCCGGGGACATTGTTGCTGACCTGGAACGGCTTGCCGTCGATGAGTTGCTTGCCGGCCCAGACGGTGAGATAGCCGAGCGCGGCCGGGTCCCACAGCACCGTGAACGGCATCGCGCCGCTCTTGATATAGGCGCGCGCCGTGTTGGGGCTGCAATAGCCGGCGCCGATCACCTTGCCGACCTTGCCGGCGGTCTCGATCGCCTGACCGACGCCGGGGCAGGTGGAGGAAGCGACGGCGACGAGGCCCTTGAGATCGGGATGCGCCGTCATCAGGTCGCCGGCGATCTGCGCGGCCTTGTCGGAGGAGCCGCCGGCATATTGCGGGTCGAGCAGCTTGAGCTTGGGATATTTGGCCTTGGCGCGCGCCTGCATGATGTGAATCCAGGCGTTGAGGTTGGAGGCGGTGGCGTCGCCGGAGACGAAGCCGATGGCGCCGTCCGGCCCGGTGCGCTTGACGAGTTCGTCGAGCAGCGTATCGCCGAGACCCTCGTCGGTCGCTTGCGCGACATAGACCTCGCGCCCGCTCTTCGGAGCGTCGCTGTCGCTGGTGAACAGGTGCAGATGCGCGGCCTTGGCGCTCTCCACAAGAGGCGCGAGCGAGGAGGCGTCGAGCACCGAAACCGAGATCGCCTCGACGCCCTGGTTGATGAGGTTCTGCACGATCTGGAGCTGATCGACCGGGTTGGCGTCAACGGGGCCGGTGTAGATGAAATCGACGCCGAAGGTCTTGGCGGCGCGGTTGCCGCCCTCCTGCATGGCGTTGAAATAGGGTATGCCGGTGAGCTGCGGCACGAAGGCCACGCGCGGTTTGTTGGCTGCGAATGCAGGGGTCGCCAGCATCGCCAAGGCGAGGGCGCCGATGAGGGAAGGCTTCAGGGACATGGGTAAGCTCCTAGGCGCGCGAAGCCCTCGCGCAGGGGTCAGGCCGTCTCCGCGGCGCGAAGGCTCGGGTGGGCGCCGGTGATGAAGGCGACGATCTCCTCCGGGTTGGTCTCGGCGCGGCGGCGCTCGGCGATCTTGCGGCCGCGGCGGAACACCGCCACGCGGTCGGCGACCTCGAACACGTCGGAAATATTGTGGCTGACCAGCACGACCGCGCAGCCGCGCTCGGCGAGCCGGCGCACCAGCGTCAGCACCTTGCGCGTTTCGGCGACGGCGAGCGCGGCGGTGGGCTCGTCCATGATGACGAGCTTGGCGTCGAGATTGAGCGCGCGGCAGATCGCCACCGCCTGTCGCTGGCCGCCGGACATCCGCCCGACCGGCAAAGCCGGATCGGGGATGTGGGAGTCGAGTTCGTCGAGCAGCGCCTTGACGCGACGGCGCATGGCGGCGCGGCGCAGGAACGGCACGCCGAGAATGCGCCGCGTCTCCTCGCGGCCGAGGAAGACGTTTTCGGCGACGGACAGGTTCTCGGAGAGCGCGAGTTCCTGATAGATGGTGGCGATGCCGGCCTCCGCCGCGTCCTGAGGCGAGGAAAAGCCGACCGGCGCGCCCTCGATGACGAGTTCGCCGGAAGTCTGGCGATGCGCGCCCGACAGAACCTTGACGAAGGTGGATTTGCCCGCCCCGTTGTCGCCGAGCAGCGCCAGAACCTCGCCCCGCCGGATTTCGAGATCGACGCCATCGAGCGCCGTCACGGCGCCGAAGCGCTTGCCGATGCCGCGCGCAAGGAGGAAAGCCGACATACCGGGCCTCACACGAGCCTTGTCGCCCAGCTCAACAGATTGCTCCACAGCCGCGCATAGCCGGGCCAGGCGACGAAACTGTTGGGCAGCCAATGGGGGCCGACGTCGGAGGTCCAGGCGACGCTGCGACCCTGCCCGAAGGCGCCGGCGACCAGCAGCGGATGCCCGCCCTCCGAGTCCGGCAGGCGCGCCAACACCTCGGCGCCCTCGCGCGGCTTGACCTCGTTGGCGCCGAGCAGCAGCGGCCATTCGCCGTCGAGCCCCGCAAGGATCGGGTGGCCGGCGGGGCCGACGATCTCGGCGCGAAAGCCCTCGGGGATTTCCAGCCGGTCGTCATAGGGCAGCATGGTGACGGGCAGCGCCTCCTCGACCGGGGTGCGGAACCAGCGCCCGCGCCCGTCGATGCCCTGGAAGGTGAGGTAGCCGCCCATCATCACGAGGCCGCCGCCGCGCCGGGTCCATTCGCGGATCAATTTGAGCCGGTTTGGAACCGTTTTACCGTGCAGCCACACGTCCGGGTGCAACAGCAGCGAGTTGGCGCCGATGTCGGAGAGAATGATTGCGTCATAGGCGTCGAGCCCCTCGGCGGTGAACGGCAGCTTGGTCACCGCCTCGTGCGCGGCGAACCACGTCACTTCGAACCGGCTGCCCTTTAACGCAGCGACGAAATCGTCGGCGCCGGTATGGTAGGTGACGCTGCCGAACTGGTCGAAGCCCTTGTAGTGGGTGGCGGCGCTCATCCAGCTTTCGCCGAGCAGAAGAACCTTTTTCGCGGCCATGCCCTCTCCTCCCGCAGAGGCTTCATGCCTCGGCGTTAGTAAACCGATTAACAACGGAGATTATGCCGCCCTCGGCCTAGTCCGCAAGCGCTTTTGGTGTTCACGGAAGCCCTATTTTCCGGCAGGGGAGCGAGGGTGGCTCAATCGACGCGGCGCTTGTCCAGCTTGCGCGCCAGGGTGCGTCGGTGCATCCCGAGCCGCCGCGCGGTTTCGGAAATGTTGAAATCCGACTCGGCGAGCGTGCGGTGGATGAGTTCCCATTCCAGCGTCTTGATGCTGGACGGCCGCTCGCCAAGCTTGACGTTGGCGTCGCCCTCGGATTTGGCGAAAGCGGCCTCGATTTCATCGGTGTTGGAAGGCTTGGCCAAATAGTGCCGCGCGCCGAGCTTGATCGCCTCGACGGCCGTGCCGATGCTGGCGTAACCCGTCAGGACGACGATCAGCATATCAGGGCTTAGCGCGTGCAGCGCCTCCACGCAGGCGAGCCCGGAGCCGCCGCCGAGCTTGAGATCGACCACGGCGTGGGTGGGGGTCGCCACGGCGATCAGCGCCTGCATCTCGCTTTGGCCGGCGGCGATCCGCACCTCGTAGCCGCGCCGCTCGAACGAGCGCTTCAGCGTGCGCGCGAAGGCGGCGTCGTCCTCGACGATGATGAGACGCGCCGCTTCAGTCATGGCCCCTCGCTTCCACGCTCAGCGAGGCGAGCGGCAACGCAAGGCTGACCTCGGCGCCGTTGCCGGTGTTGTTGCGCGCCGAGACCGAGCCTCCCAACTTGCGCGCGACATTGACCACCAGAAACAGCCCCAGCCCGCGCCCGGGATGCCCCTTGCTCGATTGATAGGGCTTGCCGATCTGCGTCAGCATGTCGGGCGGGAAGCCGGGGCCGGCGTCGCGGACGCGGAAGACGAGAAAATCCGCATCCTGTTCGACGATGAGTTGCACCCATGCCGGCGAGGCCTCGTAAGCGTTGTCGAGCACGTTGAAAATCGCCTGCTTGACGACGATGTCGGAAGCGACCAGCAATTCGGCGTCGTAGGTGCGGTTCTCTACATGCAAGGGATCGGTCGGGTGTTTGCGTCGCCATTCCCAGACTATGGCTTCGACGAATTTGCGCAAGGTCGTCGCTTCCGAGGCTTCGCCGCGTGTCTGCCCGGCCGAAAGCAGGATGCCGCTGAGGATCGCCTTGCAGCGCCGAATCGCGGCCTCCATTTCCTCAAGCTCCTCCGCCATTTGTGGGTCTTGCCCGATGTTCGGCAGCCGCCACCAGTCGTTGAGGATGACCGAGAGCGACGCCAGCGGCGTCCCCAACTCGTGCGCGGCGCCGCTGGCTAATAATCCCATTCTGACGATGTGGTTCTCCTCCGCCACCTGCTGCCGCATCGCCGCCAGATGGGCGTCGCGCTCGCGCAGGTTGCGCACGACGCGGGTGACGAACAGCACCAGCAGTATCGCATCGAGGATGAGACAGGCGAGCAACCCCTCCACCCGAAGCGTCAGCAACGCGCCGGCGCCGTCCAGCGACACTTCGAGCGGGCGATGCGAGAACGCCAGGCCCAGCGCGCTCAGACAAGCGAAGGCGACGATCGCCCAGGTCGAGGCCGCATCGAGCAGCAAGGCGCCGAGCGTCACCTGCAACAAATAGAGCGACAGAAACGGGTTATTGGCGCCGCCGCTCAGCCAAAGCTGCGCCGTCAAGGCCGCGACGTCGATCAGCATGGCGGCGAGCAGCCCGCGCGCGGTGACCGCGCGGCCGGTCTTGACGACGACCCAGGAGCCGATGTTGAGCGCCGCCAGGCCCGCCACCACCAGCGCCATCGGCAGAAGCGGGAGATCGACGCGCAGCCACAGATAAGCCGCCGCGATGGTGACGATCTGGCCAACCACGGCGATCCAGCGCAGTTGGACCAGCAGCGCTAGATTCTTGCGGTTCGCGGCCTCGAAATCCGACAGCGCCGCGCCGTTGTATCGGCCTCTACTTGGCCGCTCGCTGCGGGGGGCCTCCTGGACCGGGCCGCCGACTGCCTGTCCCTCTTGCGTCATTTGTGCGCCGATTATCCTTCACGACATTCCATATGGCGCCGCCTGACAGCGCGGCCAGCATGAACCAGGTCAGCGCGTAGATCAAATGGTTGTTGGGAAACGCAAGCACCGTCAACCCCGCGACCGGGCCGCCGGCGCCGCTTGGACTCTGCGCGTCGAGAAAATAGGGCGCGACATCCTGCAAGCCGCGCCGGGTCGCGATGGCGCCGACGTCGCGCGAATACCAGAGATCGCGCTGGGGATCGTTGCTGCGCAGGAAGCCGCCCTTCGGCTCACTCATGCGCAACAGCCCGGTGACCTCGGTCTCGCCTCGCGGGGCCGGCGCCGCGTCGCGCCGACCGCTGGGAACAAACCCGCGATTGACGAGGACGACGAAACCCTGATCGGTGCGCAGCGGCGCCATCACCCAATAACCGGCGCCGAGTTCCGTCAGCGCGCGCACGAAAGTCTCGTGATCGCCCAGGAACCGTCCCCGCGCGGAGATGCGTCGATATTCATGAGCTTGGCGTGTGATGCGCGGCCATTCGGTGGCGCCGGGCGCCGCCCTCGGCGCAGCATGGACGCGCGCTTCGACACGGGCGATCAGCGCCAGCTTCCAGACCCGGCGCTCCAACTGCCAAACGCCGAGCGCGCCGAAGAAGAACACTCCCAGCGCAGCAAGGCCGAGAAGCGCGCCTGTCGCGAAACGCGAGCGCCCGCCGGGAGCGGCGGGCGCGGGCGCAGGGCGCTCGGCCGTGCGCCGGTAGGCCTGCGCGATCACGGCTTATGGATCATGTTCTGCATGCCGGGCATCATATTGACGTCGAGGTGATACATAACCCACAGCGTGCCGCTGAGTGCGATGGCCAGCAGAACCAGCGTGAAGATGAGCGCCATCAGCGTCCAGCCGCCCTCGGATTTGGCGTCCATGTGAAGGAAATACAGCATATGAACGACGATCTGCACGAAGGCGAAGCCGACGACGACGAGCGCGGTCGCCTGCTTGTTGTCGAGGCCGCCTCGCATGACCAGCCAGAACGGAATCGCCGTCAGCGCGATCGACAGCGCGAAACCGGTGAGATAGCCGCTCAGCGTCGCGTGAATAGACGTCTCGGTTGCGTGAGAGGCCTCATGATCGAGATGCGCGTCCGTCATCTGAGCGCTCCCAACAGATAAACGAAGGTGAACACGCCGATCCAGATCACATCGAGAAAGTGCCAGAACATGCTGAGGCACATGATGCGACGCTTGTTGGCCTCGATCAGGCCGTACTTGCCAACCTGAACGAATAGGGTCGCTAGCCAGATCAAGCCCGCCGTGACATGCAGGCCATGCGTGCCGACGAGGGCGAAGAACGAAGACAGGAAGGCGCTGCGCTGCGGCGTCGCGCCCTCGCCGATCATGCCGCCGAATTCGTGCAACTCGATGCCAACGAAACTCGCGCCGAACAGCGCGGTGACGGCGAGCCAGAACTGCGTCAGGCGCACGCGCCTGCCCTGCATGGCGATCATCGCGAAACCATAGGTGATGGAGGACAGCAGCAGCATCGAGGTGTTGACCGCCACCAGCGGCAGCTCGAACAGATCCCGGGGCGCCGGACCTGCCGCATAATTGTGGCCGAGGACGCCATAGGCAGCGAACAACATGGCGAAGATGAGACAATCGCTCATCAGATATATCCAGAAGCCGAGCAGCGTGCTGCCGCCTTCCGGGTGGTCGTGCTCATCGAGGTCGTAGAATACCGGGGTTTGCGCCGCCTCTGCGGGGCGTGTTTCGGCAAGCGTCATCGACATCGGATCAGGACCGCTGGAGGAGCAGGCGGGTGCGCTCGCCTTCGGTGCGCGCCACCACGTCGGCCGCGAGGTGGAAGTTGCGGTGATAATTGAAGGTGTGCGCGATCGCCGTCGCCAGCATCGAGGCGAAGCTCAACGCCGCCAGCCACCAAATCCACCACACCATCGCGAAGGCGAATATTACGCTCAAAACTCCCAAGATGACGCCGACGCCAGTGTTCTTGGGCAGGTGGATCGGCTTGAATCCGCTGATCGGGCGTACATAGCCGCGCTCCTTCATATCCTGCCAGGCGTCGGTGTCGTAGACGATGGGCGTGAAGGCGAAGTTATAGGACGGCGGCGGCGAGGAGGTCGACCATTCGAGCGTGCGCGCGTCCCAGGGATCGCCGGTGAGATCGGCGAGCGCTTCGCGGTTGCGGATGCTGACGACGATCTGGATGAGCGAGCAAGCGATACCTATGGCGATCATGCCGGCGCCGACGGCGGCGATGACGAACCATATCTGCAACGAGGGATCGTCGAACACCCGCATCCGGCGCGTGACGCCCATCAGGCCCAGCACATAAAGCGGCATGAAGGCGAAATAGAAGCCGACGACCCAGAACCAGAAGGACAGTTTGCCCCAGAACGGATCGAGCTTGAAGCCGAACGCCTTCGGGAACCAATAGGCGATGCCCGCGAAGGAGCCGAACACCACGCCGCTGATGATGACATTGTGGAAATGCGCGACCAGGAACAGGCTGTTGTGCAGCACGAAATCGGCCGGCGGCACGGCGAGCAGCACACCGGTCATGCCGCCGATGACGAATGTCAGCATGAAGGCGATGGTCCACATCATCGGCAGTTCGAAGCGGATGCGGCCGTGATACATCGTGAACAGCCAGTTAAACATCTTGGCGCCGGTCGGGATCGAGATCACCATCGTTGTAATGCCGAAGAACGAGTTGACGCTGGCGCCCGAGCCCATCGTGAAGAAATGATGCAGCCAGACGAGATAAGACAGAATGGTGATGACCACCGTGGCGTAGACCATCGAGGTGTAGCCGAACAGGCGCTTGCCCGAGAAGGTCGCCGTCACCTCGGAAAACACGCCGAACAGCGGCAGGATGAGGATATAGACTTCGGGATGGCCCCATATCCATATCAGGTTGACGTACATCATCGGGTTGCCGCCGAAATCGTTGGTGAAGAAATCCGTACCGAGATAACGGTCGAGCGACAGCATCGCGAGCACCGCCGTCAGCACCGGGAAGGCGGCGACGATCAGGATGTTGGTGCACAGAGCCGTCCAGGTGAAAATCGGCATGCGCATCATGGTCATGCCCGGCGCGCGCATCTTGACGATAGTGGCGACCAGGTTGACGCCGGACAGCAAAGTCCCGAGACCCGCGACTTGTAGGCCCCAGATGTAATAATCGACCCCGACATCGGGGCTGTAGGCGCTCTCCGAAAGCGGGGGAAAGGCGAGCCAACCGGTGCGCGCGAACTCGCCGACGAACAGCGACAGCATCACCGTAACAGCCCCGGCGGCGGTCATCCAGAAGCTGAAGTTGTTGAGGAACGGGAACGAGACGTCGCGGGCGCCGATCTGCAGCGGCACGACGAAGTTCATCAGTCCCGTGACGAAAGGCATGGCGACGAAGAAGATCATGATGACGCCATGCGCTGTGAACACCTGATCGAAATGATGTGCCGGCAGATAGCCTTGCGAGCCGTTGAAGGCCAGCGCCTGCTGGAGCCGCATCATCAGCGCATCGGCGAAGCCGCGCAGCAGCATGATGAAGCCGAGCGCCAGATACATGACGCCGATGCGCTTGTGATCGACGCTGGTGAACCACTCGCTCCAGAGATAGCCCCAGAGGCGGTAATAGGTGATCGCCCCGAGCGTCGCCGCGCCGCCAAGCGCCACGACAATGAAAGTGGCGACGAGGATCGGCTCATGAATCGGAAAAGCGTCGAATGTCAGCCGCCCAAACAAGGCGTGAAGGATCGGATTTTCCATAGCCGCGTCGCCTGATCAGGAATTGGTGGGATGGCGGGAGAGCAGCGCCGCCGAAGGCGGCGTTGGTGTTTTGAACCAGGAGGGCTCGGGCAGACCGAGCCCGCGCACGGGCGCCGACGCCATCCGCGGCGCGTCGGCTTTCGCGGTTTCGGCAATCTTGGGATCGGCGCACAAGCTCGCCAGACCCGTAGGCACGGGGCCGAACAACGAACCGCGACGGCGGTATTTGTCATATTCGAGCGCCATCACATTGCGCGCGGAGTCGAGGCCGAGGCCACCCTTGGCGTCGATCGCCATCATCTGGTTGAGGCACATCTTGCCGGGGTCGGTGCAGAGATTGACGACGGCGTCGAACAGCGCGGGGTCCACGGATGCGAAGGTGCGCGGCGCCTCGTTCTGGCTCGGACGCTCAAGGGCGTGATAGGCCTGGCGATCCAGCGAGCCGCCGTTCTCGTGGACGGCGCCGATCCAGGCGCTGAAATCCTTGGCGGCGACAGCGTGGAACTTGAAACGCATGCCCGAGAAGCCGGCGCCGCTATAGTTGGCGGAAAAGCCCTCATAGTCGCCGGGCGCGTTGATGACCGCGTGCAGCCGGGTCTCCATGCCCGGCATGGCGTAGATCTGTCCGGCCAAGGCCGGGATGTAGAACGAATTCATCACTGAAGAAGAGATGATGTTGAAGGCGATGGGCCGGTCGACGGGCGCTTCGAGTTCGTTGAGGCTGGCGACGCCATATTGAGGATAGATGAACAACCATTTCCAATCGAGCGCGACGACATCGACTTTGAGGCTATCTTGGAGGCTATCTTGCCCGCCTGCTTCGCCGCGAACAGCGTCGATGCGGTTCAGCGAGCGATAGGGATCGAGCAGGTGCGTGCCCATCCAGGTGAGCGCGCCCAGACAAATGATGATGATGAGCGGCGCGCCCCAGATGACCAGCTCCAGTTGCGTCGAATGGTCCCAGTTCGGTTCGTAGACCGCCTTTTGATTGGTATGGCGGTAGCGGAAGGCGAACAGAACTGTCAGCGCCATCACCGGCAGGATGATGAGCAGCATAAGAACTGTGGATTCGACGAGATAATCGCGCTGCTGGACGGCGACGTCGCCAGAGGGGGAGAGAACGACCGCCTGGCAGCCGGAAAGCGCCAGGGGCGCAGCCAAAATCGCAGCGAGTCTGAGGAGTCGCAAGGAAGAACCGTCGGGTTTTATGAGTTGCACTCGCCATCTAAGCGCGACGTGCGCGACGGCCTATAGGGCAATTTGCCCTTGGACATTCTGTCCCAGGGCAAAATGTCCAATGCCACAGATTTGGCTTTCGGGGAATGAGCGCAGATATAGGCGAGCGCGCGCCCTGCGGCCTTGCTCCAAATCAAAGACGAAAGTTCGAGATGGTGACGATGACGGCCTCTTCCAAGGAACTGGCGCGCGAGGCGCGCGAGGTTCCGCTGCATCCCGCAACCACCGGCCCCGGCGAAATGGCGATTGGCGTCATCATCGGGCGCACATCGGAATATTTCGACTTCTTCGTCTACGCCATCGCCTCGGTGCTGGTTTTCCCCAAGGTCGTCTTTCCTTATGTCGATCCACTGACCGGCACGCTCTGGTCGTTCGCCATCTTTGCGCTCGCCTTTGTCGCCCGCCCGGTCGGCACCTCCGTTTTCATGACCGTGGACCGCCGCTATGGACGCGGCGCGAAGATGATTGCGGCGCTGTTCCTGCTTGGGGGATCGACGGCCTCGATCGCGTTCCTGCCGGGATACGACACCATCGGCGTCGTTTCCGCTTATCTGCTGGCGTTGTCGCGCATCGGGCAGGGCCTCGCACTCGGCGGCGTCTGGGACGGCCTGGCCTCGTTGCTCTCCGTCAACGCGCCGACGCAGCGGCGCGGCTGGTACGCGATGATCCCGCAGCTTGGCGCGCCGCTGGGGCTCATGGTCGCGGCGGGATTGTTCGCGTTTTTCCTGTCGAAGCTGTCGGCGAGCGACTTCTTTGATTGGGGCTGGCGCTACCCGTTCTTCGTCGCCTTCGCGATCAACGTCGTGGCGCTGTTCGCGCGGCTGCGCATCGTCGTCACGCCGGAATACACCCGCCAGTTCGAGAGCCGCGAATTGCAGCCCTCGCCGATCTTCGAGACGATCCGCGCCGAGGGACTCAACATCGTCATCGGCGCCTTCGCGCCGCTAGCGAGTTTCGCGCTGTTTCATATGGTGACGGTGTTTCCGCTGTCCTGGGTCTATCTTTATACACAGCAGACGCCGGCGCAGTTTCTCATCATCGAGGGGCTCGGCGCCTGCCTCTGCGTGTTGGCGATGCTGGAGTCCGGTGTGCTGGCGGATCAGTTCGGCCGCCGCCAGTTGTTGGGCGGAACCGCTCTCGCGATCGCAGTTTACAGCGGCTTTGCGCCGCAGTTGCTCGATGGCGGCGATCTCGGCGCCGGGGTCTACATGGGCCTAGGCTTCGTGCTGCTCGGCCTGTCGTTCGGACAGGCGTCCGGCGCCGTCGCTTCAAGCTTCGCGATGAGCCATCGCTATACGGCCTCGGCCCTCACCTCCGACTTCGCCTGGTTGTTCGGCGCCGGCTTTGCGCCCTACGCCGCTTTGTTCCTGGCGAGCCATTTCGGCCTAATTTCGTCGGGCCTCTATCTGCTGTCGGGCGCGCTCGGCACGCTGGCGGCGCTCTACGCCAGCCGCGGGACGGCGGCCAGGAGAGGCTGAAGGCGCCGGCTGCGAATCGTTTGCCGCCGGCCAAATCTGTCCCGCAACTGGGCGGCCTCGAACAGCGAACGCTGCGCGCGCGAGGGGACGGACCCCTCGACGATCCCCTTCACTTGGCCTTGTTCGTCCACTTTACGTTGTAATCGAGGGTATAGGCGAAAATCTTGGAGCCCAGGCTTGGCGCCGAGTCCACGCGAAGGTCGCCGGCGCCTTGAACATCCTTATATTTCCCGGTTCCGCCGATCCACTTGACCTGGCCGGTCTTCGTTCCCTCGTAAGTCATATAGAGTTTATCGCCGTCGCCGTCGGTCTGCACGCAAGAACCGGAATATCTGTAGCTGTCCGGTCGCGCGCTGGTATTCTCCATGCAATGGATGGAAAGATTGTTGGGCCTTTCTTGGCCTTCCAGATTTTTGACGATGCCGTGGCATTCGGTCGAGGTTTGCGAACCCAGAGCGCCCATTTCGATCGCCGCCAGCGGGCGGCAAACCTGGTAGGCCGCCAGTTTCGCGGCGCCAGTTTCCGGCATCGGCCCAATGGCTTGGGCCGGCGCGCAGATTTCGATCAAGGCGAGGGAGAGAAGTGTTGTGCCCAAGACTCGCAAGGCGGACTCCTTTTGTGATCTTTCGGACAATGGCTAAGTTTCAGCCATTTTGCAAAGCGCCGGTCGGCGCGCAAGTGGCCCGCGGATCGGCCGGAGGACGATTTCCTCATTCCGCGTCCTTCGCGAGGCCTTGGGTTCGCCCGCTTTGACGCGCTCCCGGCCGCCTCAAGCGCCCGCATAGCGAAATTCGAACGCGACGCCGGCACTTTCCGCTGGCGAGCGCTGGCCGGCCGAGGCTACGAAGGAGGTTCGGAGGCGGAATATGCGCACGCAAGTCGGAATCGTCGGCGCCGGGCCGGCAGGATTGTTCCTGTCCCATCTTCTGGCCAGACAGGGCGTCGATAGCATCGTCCTCGAAGCGCAGAGCCGCGCCTATGTCGAGGGCAGGGTGCGTGCTGGCGTGCTCGAAGCCGGGACCATCGACACGATGAATAACATCGGGCTCGGCGCGCGCATGCGCGCTGAAGGCATGGTCGACGACAGCCTCAATATCCGCTTTCGCGGCAAGGAGATCCGCCTTGATCTGCCGGGCCTCACCGGCCGCCATGTGATGATCTACGGCCAGCAGGAGGTGGTGAAGGACCTCATCGCCGCCCGGCTTGCGGAGGGCCTGCCGCTGCTGTTCGAGGCCACGGTCGAGGGGATCGAAGACATCCAGGGTCCGCGCCCGCGCCTGCGCTTTCGCAAGGACGGCGTGGAGCAGGTCCTCGAATGCGATTTCGTCGCCGGCTGCGATGGGTTCCACGGCGTCTGCCGCCAGGCGCCGCCGGAAGGGGTCATTCGCTCCTTCGTCAAAACCTATGATTTCGCCTGGCTCGGCGTGCTGGCGCGCGCGGCGCCGATCGCGGACATGACCTACGCCAGCCATGATCGCGGCTTTGCGTTGTGTAGCCGGCGCTCGCCGAAAGTGTCGCGGCTCTATCTCCAGGTGCCCGGCTCCGATGCGCCGGAAAACTGGACGGATCGCCAGTTCTGGGACGAACTGCACGCGCGCATGTTCGACACCCAAGCCCAGGAGATCCAGGAGGGCGAAATCTTCCAGCGCGACGTGGCGCGGCTGCGCGCCTATATCGCCGATCCCATGCAATATGGTCGTCTGTTCCTGGCCGGCGACGCCTGCCACATCGTGCCGCCGGCGGGCGCCAAGGGGCTCAACATGGCGGTCGGCGACGTGCGCACCCTCGCGCGCGGCCTCGTCGCTTTCTATCGTGAAGGCTCCCGCGCCGGGCTCGATCGCTACAGCGCCGATTGCATCGACCGCGTCTGGAAAACGATCCGCTATTCGGTCGCGCTCACCGGCCTGCTGCATCGCTTCGACGAGCAGACGCCGTTCGAGCGGGGAATGCAGATGGCGGAGCTCGAATTTCTCCACGGTTCGCCGGCGGCTCAGCGCGTCATCGCCGAGCAATATGTGCGGCTCAGCGACGTCAGCGATTGACGCTTTCAGCTTGCGGCGCGCAGGCGCTGCATCAGCAATTCGGCGGCTACGCTCGGTGGGCTCCCGGTTCGCCGCGGGATGCCGACGCCGCAGCTGGCGGCCGGCAGCGCCAGCGGCAAGATGCAGAAGGCGTCGGAATCGATCTCGCGCTGGAACAGATGCGGCGAATTGGCCGTCACCAGATCGCTCTCCATCAACAGGCCGCCGGTGATGGCGACATCGGCGGTCTCGACGATCGTGCGCGGCGGTTTGAGTGCGCGCTTGCGCAAGGTCGAATCCAGCGCTGCGACGAGTTCGACGATGGCGCGCGGCAGCAGCCGAATGCGGGCGAGCGAAAGCGTGCCGACCGTCACATGCCCGCCGATTCCATCGCGCAGCGTCCTGGCGCTCGCCGCCGCCGCGCTGATCGGTTCCGTTTTCACGCCTGCGGCCTTCGCGGCCGGCAAGGTGACGGTCGGCGTGGTCTTGCCGCTGTCCGGAGCCTTCGCCGACCAGGGCAAGCACTACGAGACGGGGATGCAACTCTACCAGCAGGCGAACGGCGCAGCGGCCGCCGGCAAGACAATTGAGCTTGTCGTGCGCGACGATCAGGGCTCCAGTTCCGGCGACCTGTCGCGGCGGCTGACACAGGAACTGATCCTGCGCGACCACGCCGATCTCATCGTCGGCTACAGCTTCACGCCCAACGCGATATCCTCGGCGAGCCTATTGACGCAGGCCAAGCGGCCGACGATCATCACCAACGCCGCGACCTCGACCAGCGCTGGTCGCGACGCCGTTCTACTGGGGAATCAAAAGCGTTCTCGCCGATTTCACCGGCAGTTTTCGCGTCCGCGCCGAGACCGCCTCCTTGCTGTGCGCTGACGCCAGACGGTTATTTCGGCGCCCCCAATCCCGTCGATCCCGAACTCTTGCGCCATTTCGACGAGACCGCGAAGATCAGGGCGGGGGCGATTTCGGCTCGCTCGCCGCCGCAGTCATAGAGCCGACCTCGGCCTTCAACTCGGCGAAGGCGCGGCGCAGATGATCGGCGAGCGGCTCGGCCCCGCCTCGCTCGGCCCAGCGTTCGAACGCCACCCGCAAGGCGCCGACCGCCGCCATCGCCACCAGCCGCAGCCGGTCGCGCCGTTCCGGCGCCGGCGCCAGCGCCGCCAGCGCCTCGAACACCGCCTGCTCCTGCTCGGCGTATTTGGCGTGCTTGCCGGCGTCGAGCCGTTCGGTGGAGGCGAGCAACCGCTCGATGCGGATCTGGTCCTCGGCCTGGAACTGCCCGACAAGCTCCAGCAATCCGGCCAGCACCAGATCAAGCGGCGGCCGGTCGGGGCGCTGGGCCAGGATGGCGACGCGCATCGCCTCGCCCAGGCCTGATTTCCAGGCCAGCAGAATGTCTTCCTTCTGCGCGAAATAATGAAAGATCGTGCGCCGCGAGACGCCCGCGGCCTCAGCGATCTCATCGAGCGTCGTCTCCTCGTAGCCCTTGCTGAGGAACAACTTTAGGCCGGTTTGCGCCAGCCGTAGCCGCGTCTCGCGCCGTTTGCGCTCCCGCAATCCTTCCGTCTTTTCCGGTCTAGACATGCGGCCCGAATAACACGATCTGCACGCCTTGCAAAATTGCACTCAGTGTAATATGTGCTGGCGACCCGCGACGACGAACGAGGTCGAGATGGTTACGGCGACGGTCAACGGACGCACGGTCGAATGGTCCGACGACGACGACGCGCTGCTCGTCGATCTCCTGCGCGGGCCGCTGGGTCTGACGGGGACCAAGCTGGTTTGCGGCGCCGGCGTCTGCGGCGCCTGCACGGTGCTGGTTGACGGAGAGGCGGTGGTGAGCTGCCTGATGCCCGTCAAGGCGATAGCGGGCAAAGCGATCACTACGGTCGAGGGCGTCGGCGGGGCGGATCTGCATCCAGTGCAGCGCGCCTTCATGGCGCAGGACGCGCTGCAATGCGGGTTCTGCACCCCCGGTTTCATCGTCGAGGCCAGGGCGTTCCACGACGATTGGCGGGCGCGCAAGGGCGCCGCCGCGCCGACGCGCGCGGAGATCGGCGCCGCGTTCTCAGGGCATCTGTGCCGCTGCGGCGCCTATGACAACATCTATCGCGCCGTCGTCGACGCCTGCGCCGGCCTCTACGACCGGCCGGGCGTGGATTCGCCGCGCGTCGAGGCGCGGGACAAAGTGACGGGCAAGGCACTCTATACGGTCGATCTGCGCCATGAGGGCCAACTCGAAGGGCTCATTCTGCGCTCGCCGCACGCCCGCGCTCGCGTCATGGCGCTCGGTCTGGAGGCGGCCAAGGCGCTGCCGGGCGTCAAGGCCGTGGTCTCGCTGCTCGACGAAGCCCAGTCCATCGGCTTCGTCGGCGATCCCGTCGCCGCCGTCGCGGCGGTGGATCGCCAGACCGCCGCGCGGGCGCTGGCGGCGATCGAGGTTCGCTACGAAATCCTGCCGTCCGTCGTGGGACCGCAGGCGGCGATGAAGGTGGGCGCGCCGGTCGCTTTCCCCAAGGGCAAGGGGATCAAGCACAGCGCCGGCGAAGGCGGCGGCGCGCCGGCTTCGTGGAGCGGTAACTTGCGCGGCCCGGTGTCGGCTTTTTCGCTGCGCGCCAAGGCGGCGCGCAAGATGATCGCCGCTGCGCGAGCCGGGGGCGATCCCCTTCTGGTCGAAGGCGTTTTCCACACCAGCGCGCAGCAGCACAATGCGCTCGAACCCCATAACGCGCTCGCCCGCTTCGAGGGCGACGACCTCGTCGTCGAGGTCTCGACCCAGGCGGTTTCGGCGCTTGCCCACGAGATCGCCAGGCATTTCAAGCTCGCGCCCGCCCGCGTGCGGGTGATCGCCGAGCACGTCGGCGGCGGTTTCGGCAGCAAAGCCAGGCTCAATACGGAGACCATCGCGGCGGTGACGCTCGCCAGGGCCGCCGGCGCGCCGGTGCGCGTCGCCTATGCGCGCGACGAGGAACTCTCCGTGGCGGGATACCGCCCCGCCGTGGAGTTAAAGCTGGCGTTGCTGCCCTCGCGCGACGGCAAGCTGAAGGCGCTGTCGCTGACCGCCTATTCCGACGCCGGCGTCGCCACCGACAACACCGCAGCCGGTCTGGCGCGGCTCATCTATCGGGCGGACGCCAAGGATCTCAACGACTACGACGTCATCAACAATCTGCCGCCGGGCTCCCCGTTTCGCGGCCCCGGCGGGCCGCCGATGGCGTTCGCGCTCGAACAGGGCATCGATGAAGCCGCGCTGCGGCTCAATGTCGATCCCCTCGCGCTGCGCAAAAGCTGGGACGACAACCCCGCGCGCGCTCGGCTCTATGATTGGGCGATGGGGCTCGATGTCTGGAAATCGCGACCGACGGCGCCCGGCGAAGGCCGGTATCGGCGCGGCGTCGGGGTCGCGGCGGGCTATTGGCTCTATCTCTGGCAGGCCGACACGAAAGTCGAATTGGCGGTCAGGAGCGGGCGTCTCGTCGCCAGCGTCGCCACGCAGGACATCGGCACCGGAACTCGCACCGTCATCGCCGACGCGCTGGCGCGCGAATTCGGGCTTGATCCCCAGGAGATCGAGGTGCGGCTCGGCGATTCCAGCTTGCCGACCGGCCCCGGCTCCGGCGGCAGCCGGGTGACGGCGTCGATCGTGCCGGCGCTGCTCGTCGCCGCCGACAAGCTGAAGGCCCACGCGGCGCTTACTCCCAAGCCCGGGGCCAATGCGCCGTGGCGCGAATGGCTCGCCGCCGCGCCCGATCTCACCTTCGCCGCCGGCCGGCCGAAGGACGACGGCCGCAATATCTATGGCCGCACTTCGCTGCTGCACGAGGCCGGCATCGTCGGCCGGCTGTTCGGCTTCATGCTGCGGATGCGCCAGAAGATCGCGGTCGGCGCCGGCGCGCCGAGCTGCGTGCAAGTGGTGGAGGTCGAGGTCGATACCTGGCTCGGGCGGATGCGCGTCCTGCGCGCCTGGACCGGCCTTTCGGTCGGGCGTCTCGCCGCCCCGGCGCTGGCGCGCAATCAGGCGGCGGGCGCGTTCTATCAGAGCCTCGGCCACGCGCTTTACGAGGCCCGCGAGATCGACCCCGTCAGCGGCCGCGTGCTGAGCGTCAATCTCGACGATTACCGCACGCCCGGCATCGGCGATGCGCCGCCTTTGGAGGTGCATTTCGAGGAGGACGGGTTCGACCACGTGCGCGGCGGTTCGGTCGGCATCGGCGAGGTCGCCGCCGTGCCGACGCCGGCGGCCATCGCCAATGCTGTGCGCAACGCGCTGGGGCGGCGGCCGCAGGAAATACCGATCCGTCCCGACCGCCTGCTCGCGCTCATCGAGGGAGACGCCCATGTCGCCGGTTGAAATCGCGGAATTCCGGGCCGGCGCAACCGATCTTTCCGAGCGCCGCCGCAACGGCGTCTCGCGCCGGCCGCTGGCCGACATCACGGCGGCGACCGCGCAGGCCGGAGTGAGCGCCGAAGCCGGGGGCTTGCGCATCGGCGCGTTGACGACCGTCGCAGCGCTGGCCGCCGATCCCGCCGTTCGCGCCGGATATCCCGGGCTCGCGGCGGCGGCTGCGGGGCTGGCGACGCCGCAAATCCGCCGAGTCGCCACTGTCGGCGGCAATTTCGCGCAGCGCAACCGTTGCTGGTATTTCCGCAACCCAGAGGTCGCCTGTCTCAAGAAGGGCGGACAGGGCTGCCCGATGCGCGACGGCAATGGCCTCTATGGCGTCGCCTTCGACCGCGCGCCCTGCGCGGCGCCGCATCCCTCGACGCTCGCGGCTGCGCTTTTGGCCTATGACGCGCGGCTCGACACCGACCAGCGGCGCGATCTCCCCAT
>JAJYDD010000444.1 GCA_021777795.1 Pseudomonadota bacterium
CGCGCCGCCGCAGCAGCAGCGACAGCACGAGTCGCGAGGTCGAGGCGCCGATGACGGGAGACAACAGATGCTCGGCGTGGCGGATGACGATGGCGTCCGCCTCGGCGCTGGCGTGCTTTTCCAGCCCGCGCTCGGAAAACAGCGCCTCGAAAGCGCGCCGCGCCCGCGCCGCGCCGAGGAAGCGCGCCACCGTCGCCTCGATGTCGCCGACCGTCGCCGAGGCGCGCCAGAGCCGGAACGCCTGCCCCTTCGCGAGCGGCCCGTCGCCGACGAAAGCCGCCGCCTGGGCGCGCTCCATCAGCGTCGGCTGACGGGTCAGCGAGACCAGCGCGAAGGCCAGCACATTGAGGCCGAGCGACAGCGCGACGCCGCCGACGAAAGCCGAAGGCGCGAAGGCGGTGAGCGCGGCCGGATGAGCGAAAGCGAGCGCCGCCGGCAGCATGTGCTTCAGCGGCGCATCGGCGAGCGAGGGCAGCAGCAGCAGGTAGAACCACAAGAGCGAGCCTACGCCCATGCCCGCCGCCGCCCCGCGCGCGGTGCCGCGTCGCCAGACGAGGCCGCCCAGAAAGGCCGGCGCGATCTGCGCCACCGCCGCGAAGGACAAAAGGCCGATCTCGGCCAGCGCCGCGTCGCTGGCGTAGCGCGCATAGAGAAAGCCGAGCCCGGTGACGCCGAGGATCACCGCGCGGCGCACGTTGAGCACCAGCGCGCCGATGTCGCCCTGCGCGGTCTGCGCCGCGCGGCGGCGCAACAGCACCGGCATGACGAGATCGTTGGAAACGGTGATGGCGAGCGCCACGCTCTCCACCACCACCATCGCGGTCGCCGCCGAGACGCCGCCGATCATCGTCGTCAGCGCCAGCCAGGGCGCGCCGGCGCGCAGCGGGAAGGCCAGCACCGTGAGATCGCGGTCGACGCCGGCTTGCGGAAACAGCGTCAGCCCCGCCAGCGCCAAAGCGGGCACGAAAAGGTTGATGGCGACGAGATAAAGCGGAAACAGCCACGCCGCCGCGCGCACGTCTTGGGGGTCGGCGTTCTCGACGATGGTCACATGGAACTGGCGCGGCAGCAGCAGCGCCGCGCTCGCCGACAATAGCGTGACGACGAGCCAACTCGCCGGCTCCGGCGCCTTGAGGATGGGCGCGAGAAAATCCGGCCGCGCCGCCGCCGCCGTCAGCGCCGGGACGCCGCCCGAAAAGCCCCACACCGCCAGCGCCCCGACGGCGAGGAAGGCGAACAGCTTGACCAAGGATTCCGCCGCCACCGCCAGCATCAGGCCGTCCTGCCGCTCCGCCGGATTGAGCCGGCGCGTGCCGAAGGCCATCGCGAAGCCGGCCAGCATCAGCGTCACCGTCAGCATGAAGCCGGACGAGGGCGCCGGCCGCGAAAGCGTGCCGCCGGGCTCGGTGACGAGCAGCATGGTCTGGGTGATGGCGCGCAGTTGCAGCGCCATATAAGGCCCCGCCGCCATCAGCGCGATGAACGCCGACAGGGAGGCCACCACCTGGCTCTTGCCGTAGCGGGCGGCGACGAAATCGGCGACCGTCGTCAGGTTTTGCGCCCGCGTCAGTTCGACGATGCGCCGCACCAGCCGATAGCCGAAGCCGATGACCAGCACCGGGCCGATATAGATCGGCAGGAAATCGAAGCCATGCGCCGAGGCGATGCCGACCGAGCCATAATAGGTCCAGGACGTGCAATAGACCGCCAGACTCAGCGCATAGACGAGCGTGCGCCGCTTGCCGACCAGGAAGCGCCGGCCGCCGTGGTCGCCCCAATAGGCGAGCGCGAACAGCGCCAGCACATAGCCGATCGCGGCGGCGAAGACAGTCGAACCGGTCAACATCTCGTGTTCTTTACACCAAGACGCGCGGTTTTTGGCGACAGCGAGCGTCCAATCGGCGGCGCCTCAATCCATTGTGCGTTGCAACGTAAACGCTGACATGCTACGCGCGCCTATCGGCCTTGCTCAGAGCCGAGCCCCCAAAACCTCCCCGGGAAACCCATCTTGACCGTTCAGGACGCTTTCGCGCGCCCGCGCGAAACCTCGGCCGCCGCCACCAGCGCGCGGCTCATCATCCTGGCGCTGGCCTGCGGCGGTTTCGCCATCGGCGTCGGCGAATTCGCGGTCATGGGCCTGTTGCCGGAAATCGCGACCGCATTCGGCGCCAGCGTGCCCAACGCCGGCTACGCCATTTCGGCCTATGCCGTGGGCGTCGTGGTCGGCGCGCCGCTCATCGCCATCGCGGCGGCCAAGGTCTCGCGCCGCAGCCTTTTGCTGATGCTGATGAGTGTGTTCGTCCTCGGCAATCTCGCCAGCGCCGCCGCGCCCAGCTTGGGCGCGCTCATCGCGCTGCGCTTTCTCTCGGGCCTGCCGCATGGCGCCTATTTCGGCGTCGCGGCTTTGGTGGCGGCCTCGCTCGTGCCGCTCAACCGGCGCACGCAGACGGTCGGCTATGTGATGCTCGGCCTCACGCTCGCCACCCTCGTCGGCACGCCGGTCCTGGCCTTCTTCGGCGAGATGCTGAGCTGGCGGCTGATGTTCTTCGTCGACGGCCTCATCGGCGCGCTCACCTTCGCGCTGATCTCGATCTATCTGCCGAAGGACAAACCGCACGCCGAGGCCAGCGTGGCGCGCGAACTCATCGCCTTCACTCGCCCGCAGGTGCTGTTGACGCTGCTGCTCGCCGCCTCCGGCTTCGGCGGCATGTTCTCGATCTTCTCTTA
Organism: Pseudomonadota bacterium; assembly: GCA_021777795.1. Classification (GTDB taxonomy): domain Bacteria; phylum Pseudomonadota; class Alphaproteobacteria; order Rhizobiales; family Beijerinckiaceae; genus Roseiarcus. Next base: position 2,728 of record JAJYDD010000444.1, read on the forward strand.
TATCGCGGCGACCGCGACCGATTACGCGCATATGCCGGTGTTCATGGTGCCGGTGATCCTGATCCTGTTCGGCCTCGGCATGAACGCCGGCAACCTCATCGGCTCCAAGCTCGCCGACAGATCGCTGATGGGCACGATCGGCGGGATGTTGGCCTTCAACGTCGTGGTGATGACCGTCTTCGGCCTCACCGCGCATTGGCAGGCGGCGCTCTGCGTGATGACGTTCCTGCTCGGCAACGGCTTTGCCGCAGCGCCCGCCGTGCAATCGCGGCTGATGGATGTCGCGCGCGAGGGGCAGACCTTGGCGGCGGCCTCGATGCACTCGGCCTTCAACATCGCCAACGCCCTGGGCGCCTGGCTCGGCGGCCGCGCCATCGCCGACGGCTATGGCTATCCCGCCACCGGCTATGTCGGCGCGGCGCTGTCGCTGTTCGGCCTGGCCGTGTTCGCGCTGCTGCTGCGGATGGACAAAGCGGCCAAGGCGGCGGCTTAAAGGCCGCCCTTGGCGCGGATGAAGGCGATGACCTCCTCCACCCCCTGCCCGCTTTTCATGTTGCTCATCACGAACGGTCGCGTCTTGCGCATCCGCGCCGCATCCGTCGCCATCACTTCCAGCGAGGCGCCGACATAGGGCGCGAGATCCGTCTTGTTGATGACCAACAGGTCCGAGCGCGTCACGCCCGGCCCGCCTTTGCGCGGAATCTTCTCGCCGCCGGAGACGTCGATCACATAGATGGTGAGGTCGGCGAGTTCCGGCGAGAAGGTGGCGGCGAGATTGTCGCCGCCGGATTCGATGAGGATGAGATCGAGCGCGGGGAAACGCCGGCGCATCTCGTCCACCGCCGCCAGATTGATCGAGGCGTCCTCGCGGATGGCGGTGTGCGGGCAGCCGCCGGTCTCGACGCCGAGGATGCGCTCCGGGACCAGCGCGCCGGCCTCGACCAGGATGCGCGCGTCCTCCTTGGTGTAGATGTCGTTGGTGATGGCGGCGATCTCGTAGGAATCGCGCAGCCGCTTGCAGAGTTGCTCCATCAGCGCCGTCTTGCCGGAGCCGACGGGGCCACCGATGCCGACGCGCAGC
>JAJYDD010000445.1 GCA_021777795.1 Pseudomonadota bacterium
GCGAGCGGCGGGCCGCGCTGGTCGATGCGCTCGACGGGCTCGCCGATCTCGTCATGGCCGGACGCTTCGCCGCCAGCGCGGCCGAGGCCGAGGCGCTGCACGCGCGCCAATGCCAAAGCGAGGAGCGCGAGCGCGCCGCAGTCGTGGAGATGCAGGCGGCGGTGGGCCTGGCCGGCGACGCGGCGCTGATCGGCGCGCTGGCGCTGGCGGGCGGCCGGCTCGCGGGGCCGGATGTCTCGATGCTGACGCTGCTCATCGCCTCGGCCTTCGAGCCGCTGGCGACGCTGCCGGCGGCCTTCGCCGCCTTGCCGGTCGCAGCCGCCTCCATCGCCCGCGTGCTGGAGCTTGCCCGCCGTCGGCCGCTAGTGGCCGATCCCCTCGATCCCGCCCCGCCGCCGGCGGCTTTCGACATCGCCTTCGACCATGTGCGCTTTGGCTACGGCGCGCGCCCGGTGCTCGACGACCTGTCGCTGACCTTCGCCGAGGGCGAGCGCGTCGCCATCGTCGGGCCGAGCGGCGCCGGCAAGACGACGCTCCTCGATCTGCTGCTGCGCGTGCGCGATCCGCAGGCGGGCGCGGTCAGCATCGGCGGCGTCGCGGCGAACCGCTTGCGGCTCGAAGACTGGCGCGACAACTTCGCCGTGGCGCCGCAGTTTCCGCATCTGTTCGATCGTTCGCTGGCCGACAATCTGCGCTTTTCCTGCCCTGAAGCGAGCGAGGCGGAATTGCGCGCGGCGCTCGATCTCGTCGGGCTCACGCCCTTGCTGGCGCGTCTGCCGGACGGGCTCAACGCCAATCTCGGCCCGCTCGGGGCGCGGCTCTCGGCCGGCGAGGCCCGCCGCGTCGCCGTCGCCCGCGCGTGGCTGGCCAAGCGCCCGGTCCTGGTGCTCGACGAGCCGACGGAGGGCCTCGACGCCGACAGCGAGGCGCGGCTGGTCGCGGCGCTGCTCGCCCACTCGCCGGGCCGCACGGTCCTCGCCGTCACCCACAGCCCCGAGGCGCGCGCGCGCTTCCCGCGCGCGCTCGTCATCGACGAGGCCTCGGCATAACGTTTGCTTCGCGGCGGGGATGCAAAATGTCCCCGCTCATGCCGTCCGGCTCGCGGCCCTCGCCGAGGCGGCGCGCGCCGATCTCAAGGCGCTCTCCTATCCCGACCGGCCGTGGCTGGCGCCGCGCCTGGGGCCGGACGGGGCGCCGGTCGAGGATGCGCTCATCATCGGCGCCGGGCAATCCGGCCGTGTCATCGCCGCCCATCTCCAGCGCGAGGGCGTCGCGCGCGTCGCCCTGATCGACGCCGCCAAAGAGGGCGAGGAGGGGCCGTGGCGCGCCTATGCGCGCATGACGGAATTGCGTACGCCCAAGACCACCGTCGGCGCCGAACTCGGCCTGCCCGCGCTTTCGCTGCGGCGCTGGCACGAGGCGCGCTACGGCGCCGCCGCCTGGGAGGATTTCGAGCGCCTGCCGCGCACCGATTGGGCCGATTATCTGGACTGGTGCGCCGGGGCCCTCGGCTTGCGGATCGAGAACGAAACCGTCGCGACCGACATAAGCGAGGCCGGCGACCTCGTGCGGGTCGAGACCTCGCGCGGCGCCCGCTACGCCCGGTCATTGGTCATCGCCACCGGCTACGAAGGCGCAGGCGGCTGGCGGGTTCCCGATTTCGTCGCAAAAGCGCTCTCCGCCCGCCTCTACGACCATTCCAACGGTCCCATCGATTTCGAGCGGCTGCGCGGCCAGCGCGTCGGCCTGTTAGGCCACGGCGCCTCGGCCTTCGACAACGCCATCGCCGCGTTGCGCGCCGGGGCCGCAGCGGCGGAAGTGTGCTTCCGGCGCGCCCGCCTGCCGCGCGTCAACCCGCATCGCGGCATCGAAACCGCCGGCCTGATGACGCATTATCCCGCGCTCTCGGACGCCACGCGCTGGGGAATCGCCCGCTTCTTCCGAACCCACGATCAGCCGCCGCCGCTGACCGCCTTCCGCATCGCCCATAGCCTGCCGGGCTTTCGGCTGCGGCCGGCGACGCCGTGGCTTTCGGTCGCCGAGCGTGACGGAGCCGTGCGCGTCGAAACCCCGAACGGCGCGCTGCGCTACGATCACCTGATCTTGGCCACCGGCAGCGTCGTCGATCTCGCCTCGCGTCCCGAGTTGCGCCGCCTCGCCGGCGCGGTGGCTTTGTGGAAGGAGCGTTACCAGCCGCCGCAAGGCGAGGAGGACGCGCGGCTGGCCGCGCTGCCCTATCTAGACGAGGGCTATGGCTTCACGCCGAAAACGGCGCGCGACGCCTGGGTGACGCGCGTCTTCGCCTTCAACGGCCTAAGCGTCACCAGCCACGGGCCGCATTCGACCGCCATCAGCGGCCAGAAGCACAGCCTGCCGCGAGTGGTTCGCGGCGTTACGCGCCGGCTGCTGTTGGACAACGAGGCCGCCATCCTGCCCGAGCTATGCGCCTATCGCGCGGACGATCTGCCGATCGCCGACGATTTCGAGGCGCGGGCGGCCGAAGTCGGCGCGGAAGCGCGAGGCTGACTTAGACTCGGTTCGCCGGCTGGAAGCGGCGCAGCCGCAGCGCGTTGCCGACGACGAAGACGCTCGACAGCGCCATCGCGCCAGCCGCCAAGGCGGGCGACAGCAGCAGGCCGAAGGCGGGGTAAAACACGCCCGCCGCCAGCGGGATCAGCGCGACATTGTAGGCGAAGGCCCAGAACAGATTCTGCCTGATGTTGCCGATCGTCGCCTTGGACAAAGCGATGGCGGTCGCGACCCCTTGCAGGGCGCCCGACATCAGCACGACGTCGGCCGCCTCGATGGCGATATCGGCCCCCGCGCCCACCGCGACGCCGACGTCGGCCTCGGCGAGCGCCGGGGCGTCGTTGATGCCGTCGCCGACGAAGGCGAGCAATCCATACTGGCGCTTGAGGCGGCGCACCGCCTCCACCTTGCCGCCCGGCAAGACCTCGGCGACCACCTCGTCGATGCCGAGCGCCGCGGCGATCGCCCGCGCCGTTTCGGCGTTGTCGCCGGTAATCATCGCGACCTTGAGGCCGAGGGCTTGCAGCGCCTTGATCGCCTGCGGCGTCGTCGGCCGGATCGGGTCGGCGACGGCGAGAACCGCCGCGACCCTGCCGTCGATCGCGGCGTAAATCGGCGATTTGGCTTCGCCCGCCAAGCGCCGCGCGACGCCCGAAAAGGCCGCCGCGTCGTACCCTAGCCTAGCCATGTAGCGCGCGGCGCCGATCTCAACGCGCCGGCCGCCGACCTCGGCGCTGACGCCGAAGCCGGTCACGGACTCGAACGCGGAAACCGGCGCCGCCTCCAGGCCCGTCGCGGCTTCAACGAGAGCGCGCGCGATCGGATGTTCCGACTTCGCTTCGACGGCGCCGATCAGCGCCAGCGCCTGCTCGCGCGCAACACCATCCGCCAGTTCGAGATCGGTCAAGGCCGGCCGGCCCTCGGTCAGCGTGCCGGTCTTGTCGAACGCGACGATCCGGGCGTCGCGCAGCAGTTGCAGCGCCTCGCCTTTGCGGAACAGGACGCCGAGCTCCGCGCCGCGCCCCGTGCCCACCATGATCGAGGTCGGCGTGGCGAGCCCCATCGCGCAGGGGCAGGCGACAATGAGCACCGCGACCGCGTTGACCAGCGCGAAGCTCAGCGCCGGCGCGGGACCGAACACGAACCAGACTGCGAAAGTCAGGACGGCCAAACCCATGACGGCGGGCACGAACCACAGCGTCACCTTATCGACGAGCGTCTGGATCGGCAGCTTGCCGCCCTGCGCCTCCTCGACCATGCGGATGATCTGGGCGAGC
>JAJYDD010000446.1 GCA_021777795.1 Pseudomonadota bacterium
CGTGGCCGACCATAGCGCGGTCGGCGCGCAGGCGCTGGGCTGGGGCGCGGAGTTGCGCGGCCAGTGGCCGGCGGCGCGACGCTGGTTTACGAGCGCCATCGCCTGGAGCGGCTTCGACCCGCTGGCGGCGCCGCAAAAGCCCGACGCCGCGCGCGTCAAACTTGTCGAGGGTTACGTTCGCGCCCTGCGCGGCGCGGGGGCGGCCGAAGGCGCCGAGGACGTCGCCTATGTCTGGCGCGATGCGGCGCCGTCGCTCGCCGGCCTCTATCTGGAGATATTCACCGACGCCGTCGCCGACGACGGCGCGGCGTTGTCGCCACAGCGGCTTTCCCGTTTCGCGGCCTTCGCCGAACAGACCCATTCGGCGGCAGGCGCCGGCGCGCTCGGCTGGCGCTTCTACCGCGCCCATTCCAACCCTGACGCCATCGCCTGGTTCGAACGCGCGCTCGCCTGGGCGCCGCAGGGGCCGCCGCCGAAGAAGGTCGCCGAGGGCTATGTGCTGTCGCTGCGCGCCGCCGGCCGGTTGCAGGACGCCGAGAGCTTCGCCTATGGGCTGGCGAGCGATCCCGACATGCGCGCGCTCTATATCGGCGCCGTGGTCGCCGAACTCGCCGATCCCAAGATCGCGCTCGCAGATCCCAAGGCTGGGCTCGCGGGCCCGCGCCTCGAACGTTTCGTCGCGACCGTTTCGGCCGCCCATTCGGCGCAGGGCGCGCGCGCGCTCGGCTGGCGAAGGCTCGCCGGCGACAATTGCGTCTATGCCGCGCCCTGGTTCCGCAAGGCCGCCGCCTGGAGCGCCGACAGCGCCGACGACCTCGACACCGCGCGCGGCCTGACGCTCGCGCTGCGCAAGGTTGGCGCTCTCGCACCGGCCGAAAATCTCGCCTACGCCTGGCGCGCCCGCAGCCCCGACATGGAAAAGCTGTTCGTCGACACCGCCGTCGCCGCGCTCGAAAGCACGGCGCCGCGGCTGACGGTCAGCGAAGCGCGCCTGCAACGGCTGTCGCAGCGGGTGCTGGCCGATCACAGCGTCGTCGGCGCGCGCGCGCTCGGCTGGCGGCGCTATGGCGAGGCCGCCTGCGGCTATGGCGGCGACTGGTTCCGCCTCGCGCGGGCCTGGAGCGGCGACGGCGACGCCAAGACTGGCGAAGGCGACGCCAAGACTAGCGAAGGCTACGGCCTGAGCCTGCGCGCCACCGGCCAACTCGCCGAGGCCGCCGCGCTCGCCTATGATTGGGCGGCGCGTTCGCCGGCGATGAAGACGCTCTACATCGACACGATGGTCGAGGCCTTGTCGCGCGACAATCCGCCCGAGCCCATCGACGAGGCGCGGCTGAAGGAATTCGCCGCCGCGATCACGCCGACGCGCTCGGCGCTCGGCGCGCAGGCCCTGGGCTGGTATCGGCTGGAGCGCGGCGAACTCGACGATTCCGCGCGCTGGTTCAAGCTAGCGCTGGATTGGTGGCCGGCCGAGCGGCCGGATATGTCGCAGCGGCTCTCGGCGCCGTCCGACGACTATAAGCCGCTCCTCGCCAAGCTCGCGCTCGACGCCAAGGATTACCGGCGCACGCCGCTCGCCTTTCCGCGTTCCTCGGCGCTCGTCGGCAAGAGCGCCGAAGACTACGTCAACACCGGCATCGGCCTCGCCAAGACCGAGGAGGGCTACGCCCAGACGCTGCGCGCGCTCGGCCGTCTCGACGAAGCCGAGGCGATCGCCTGGCAATGGCGCGACCGCTGGCCGAACCTGCGCGGCCTGTTCCTCGACATCGCCGCCGCCGAACTCACCCGCAAGGACGGCCCTGACATCGCGCCCGAGCGCCTGCAACGCTATCTTTCCGTCATCGAGGCCGACCGCTCCGTCGCGGGCGCGGCGGCGATGGCGTGGCGCCAATATCGCCTTGAGGCTTTCGCAAGCTCCGCCGATTGGTTCGGCAAGGCGCTTTCGTGGTCGAAGGCCGGCGCGCCGCCGCAGAGCCTGATCGAGGGCTATGTGCTGGCGCTTCAGGGGGCCAAGAAGTTCGACGCCGCCGAGGCGGTGGCCGCCAAATGGCGCGCCGCCTCGCCGGAACTCAACCTCGTCTATATCCGCAGCGAGTTGCAGCGGCTGCGCATGGCGGGGCAGGGGGGCAGAATCGCGCCAAGCCAGTTCGCCGAGATCGAAAGGACGATGTCGGGGGCAAAATCGGCCGACGGCGCGCTGTCGCTCGCCTGGGTCGCCTATGAGGCGCATGACTACGTTCACGCGCTGCAATGGTTCCGCAACGCCGCCAAATGGGGCGCTGGAACCAAGGCCCAGGAGGGCGTGGCCCTCAGCCTCAGCGCGCTGGAGCGTTACGACGAGCTGGCCGCCTTCGCCTTCCCGGCGCGCAAGGCGTCGCCGGCGCTGCACGAGGCCTATTTCGGCGGCATGGTCGCCTGGCTCACCTCCGACAAGCCGCTGCGCGCGGTGAAGCCCGAGGCGCGGGCCGAATTCGAACAGGCGGTCGGCGAGGAGCGCAGCGTCGTCGGCGCGCAGGCCCTGGCGTGGGGCGCGCTGATGCGCGGCGATGCGGCGGCGGTGAAATGGTTCGAGACCGCCATCGCCTGGAGCGGTTTTGATCCGCAGGCGCCGCAGGGCGCGCCGGACGCGGCGCAAGGTAAGCTGATCGAGGGCTATGTCCAGGCGCTCAGAGCGAGCGGCGATCTCGCCCGCGCCGAGGATGTCGGCTACGCCTGGCGCGACGCCAGCGCCAGCCTCGGCGGTCTTTATCTGCAAATCTTCACCCAGGAACTCGCCACCGATTCCTCTGGCCTCAGCGCCGAGCGGATCGCCCGTTTCGCCGCGCTCGCCGAGGCGCGGCGCTCGCCGCAGGCGGCCGGCGCGCTCGGCTGGCGCGCCTATCGCGCCAAATCCTTGGCGGAGGCGATCTCCTGGTTCGACAAGGCGATCGACTGGTCGCCGGGCCGCGACGGCGACGCCAAGATCGACGAGGGGCTGGCGCTGGCGCTACGCGCCGCCGGAAGGTTGGTCGAGGCGGAGGATTTCGCCTGGGCGCATCGCGCCAAATCGCGCGAATTGCGCGCCGCCTATGTTGCGGCCTTCTCCGACCAATTGCTCGATCCCAAGCTCGCGCCGAACCTTTCCGCCGAGCGGCTGGCCCGCTTCGGCCAGATCGTCACGACGGACAAGATTTCGTCCGGCGCGGCGGCGCTCGGCTGGCGGCGGTTGAAGGACGGCAATTGCGGCTACGCCCTCGGCTGGTTCCGCAAGGCCATCGCCTGGAGCGACCATAAGAACGGCGACGACAAGCTCTATTCCGGCTACGCCCAGGGCCTGCGCGCCGTCGGCATGTTCAACGAGGCCGAGGACGTGGCTTTCGCCTATGCCGACCGCTCGCCCGAGGCGCGCGAACTCTACGTCAACATCGTCGTCGAGGAACTGACGCGGCAATGGCCGCGCGTGCCGATGAACGAGGCGCGCATCGGCCGCTTCGCCGCTGTGGTGGAGACGGATCATTCGGCCAAGGGCGCGCAGGCGCTGGGCTGGAAGCGTTACATGCAGGCCGGCTGCGGCTATGGCGGGCGCTGGTTCGAACTCGCCGCCGCCTGGAGCCCCGACAAGCGCGGCGACGCCCACCTCAACGAGGGCTATGGGCTGAGCCTGCGCGCCGTCGGCCGCCTCGCCCAAGCCGAGGCGGTCGCATGGCCGTGGATCGAGCGCGCCCCGGCGATGAAGAAGCTCTATATCGACATCGCCGTCGAGGAACTGTCGCGCGACAATCCGCCCGAGCCGATGCCCGAGGAGCGGGTGGCGGCTTTCGAGGCG
>JAJYDD010000447.1 GCA_021777795.1 Pseudomonadota bacterium
GGTCGGCGCGCCCGGCCGCCTCGCCGAGGCAGACGATAAAATTGGCCGCCTCGGGCGCGCAAGCGCCATAAGGATGCGCGCGGCTGGGCGCGAGCGGCGCCAGGGGCGGCGGCTTGGCCGCGACGGGCTTGGAGGCGACGGGCTTGACCGCGACGGGCGCCGGCGGGGGCGCCGGCGGTTTGTGTTGCGGCGCGTTGGGGTCGCGATAAACAGGCGCGAACATGTCCGGCGCGATTTGCCGCACCTCGTCGGCCGGGGCGGGGCAGGCGAGCGCGGCGCTTAGGGCGAGGACGGCCGCGCCTCGCCCGCTTTGTAGGTGACGACGAATTTGTCGCTCACCGTGTTGCGCAGCGCGTTGAAGAAGCGCCCGCAGCCCGAGGCGTGGCGCCAGCGCTCGGCATGGACGCCCTTCAGGTTGTCGCGGAAATACAGGAAATCCGTCCATTCCTCGTCGGTCGCCGTTTCAGGGGCGCGGACCAGATGCGCCTGGCCGCCATATTTGAATTCGACCTCAGGGCGCTCCATTTCGCAATAGGGGCAGCGGATCAGCAGCATGGTTTCAGCCCCTCAATGCGCGACGGCGGCGGCCGCCGCCTCGTTGACCAGCGCGCCGGTGCGGAACCGGTCGAGCGAGAACGGCGCGGCGATGGCGTTGGGCTCGCCGGTGGCGACGAGATGGGCGAACACATGGCCGGAGCCCGGCGTCGCCTTGAAGCCGCCGGTGCCCCAGCCGCAATTGACGAACAGCCCCGGCACGGGGGTCTTGGACAGGATCGGCGAGCGGTCGGGCGTGGTGTCGACGATGCCGCCCCAATTGCGCAACATCTTCAGCCGCGAGGTGATCGGGAACATCTCGACGATCGCCTCCAGCGTCGAGACCGCGATATGCGGGCCGCCGGTCTGGCTGTAGGAGATATAGGCGTCGGTGCCGGCGCCGATGACGAGTTCTCCCTTGTCGGATTGCGACATATAGGCGTGCACTGCGTTGGACATGACGACGCAAGGCATCACCGGTTTCAGCGGCTCCGACACGAGCGCCTGAAGCGGATAGGATTCCAGCGGCATGCGCAGGCCCGCCATCGCCATCACGACGCTGGTGTGGCCGGCGGCGACGACGCCGATTTTGCGCGCCGAGATCGGCCCCTTGCTGGTCTCGACGCCGCTCACCGCGCCGCTGGCGTCGCGCGTGATCGCCTTGACCTCGCAATTCTGGATGATGTCGACGCCGCGCGCGCTCGCGCCCCTCGCGTAGCCCCAGGCGACGGCGTCGTGGCGCGCCGTGCCGCCGGTGCTTTGAAAGGCCGCGCCGCGCACGGGATAGCGGATGCCGGGATCGATGTTGAGAATGGGGCAGACGTCTTTCGCCTCTTCGGGCGTCAGCCATTCGTTGGGGATGCCGGCGAGCCGGTTGGCGTAGACATGGCGGCGGAAGGTCTGCTCGTCGTGCAGATTATGCGCGAGCATCAAGACGCCGCGCGGCGAATACATCACGTTGTAGTTGAGTTCCTGGCTCAACCCCGGCCAGAGCGCGTGGGCGTGGCCGTAAATGGCCTCGGAGGCGGGCCAAAGGTAATTCGAGCGCACGATGGTCGTGTTGCGGCCGGTGTTGCCGCCGCCGAGCCAGCCTTTTTCCAGCACGGCGATGTTGGTTACGCCGTGCTCCTTGGCCATGTAATAGGCGGTGGCGAGGCCGTGGCCGCCGGCGCCGATGATGATGACGTCATAGGCCGGCTTCGGCTCGGCGGAACGCCATTGCTCCGGCCAATCCTTGTGGCCGCGAAGCGCCTGGGCGGCGAGGCTGGCTAGCGAGAACTTCAACGGGGCTCCCCTTGCAGGATCGAGGCTTTATGTCGGGCGGCGGCGGCGGCGTCAAAGCCTTCTAGCGGCCGGGCGGAGCGCGTGCGCGCGCAAATCTTCACTGGCCGCCCCGCATGAGGTGATGGCGCGCCGAAAATACCGCTTGGCGCGGACGGGCGCGGCGGCCAATATCGGCCGCCGCGACGGCGCGGCCTCAAGGAATCGGATATGGACGGGGGCCGTAGCGAATTTTCGCGACCTGCGTCGCTGGCGCTGATGGGCATCGCCGCCGTCGGCTGGCTGGTGGCGCTCTATTTCTGGCAGGAGGGGGTGAGCCTGCGCGCCGACGGCGAAGAGGCGCAGCGCCGCTCCGAGGTCGCCCGCCAGGAGTTGGTCGGCGAGTTGCAGGCGTTGCAGCAGACGGTCGGCGCCGCCAGCGATCTGCGCCGGCGCCTCGACCAGGGACGCAAGGCGCTCGACGACGCCGTGGCGCAGCGCACCAGCGTGCAGACCCAACTCGCCGACCTCACCCACAAGGTCGATGAGACCGAATTGTCGCTCGCCTCCGAGAGCGACGAACTGGAATCGAAGTCAGCGTTGCTCAAGGACGCCAACGCCAATCTGAAATCGACGCAGGAGGATTTGGCCGCCCTGGCGACGCGCAAGGCCGCCGTCGCCAGCGACCTCCAGAAGGCGCAGGCCGCGCTCGCCGACGCGCGCGCGGGGGCGGCGGCGGCGGACGCCTCGGCGGTGGCCGCCAAGACCGCCGAGACCGATTCGCGCGCCAAGGCCGAGGCGCTCGCCAAGGCCGCCGACGCCGCGCAGGCCCGGCTCGATGCGCTTGTCGCCGAGATCAAGGCCAAGAGCGCGTCGGCGCCCAAGCCCTGAAACGCATGGATCCGCTGGACTGCCCCGATCCCCTGGCCGAGCGCCGTTACGCCTACGCTCGGGCTGTCGCCGCCGAGGGGGATTGGCCGGCCGCCGCCGATCTCCTGGCGCAGGCGCTCGAATTGGCCCCCGGCTGGTCGCCGGCGTGGTTCGCGCTCGGCGAGGCGCGCGAAAGGCTCGGCGATGCGGCCGGCGCAGCGGCGGCCTATGGCGCCGCGCTCGACTTCGACCCCAGGGACCGCCAGGGCGTCGCCGCCCGCCTCGCGCAGCTGGTGAACCGCCGCGTCGAGGCCCTGCCGCCCGCCTATGTGGCGCGGCTGTTCGACGATTACGCGCCGCGCTTCGACCGCCACCTGACGGAAACGCTCGGCTATCGCGGGCCGGAACTCATCCTGGCCGCGCTCGACGCGGTCGCGCCGGGGCGGCGCTTCGCTGAGGCGCTCGATCTCGGCTGCGGCTCGGGGTTGGCGGGCCGTGCTCTGCGCACGCGGGTCGAGCGGCTCGAAGGCGTCGATATTTCCCCCGGCATGGTCGCCAAGGCGAGGGAAACGGGGCTCTACGACGCGCTAGCGGTCGGCGATCTCGCGGCGTTCCTCTGCGCCCGGAGCGGCGTCGATCTCGCGGTCGCCGCCGACGCTTTCGTCTATCTCGGCGATCTCGCGCCGGTGATGGCGGCGGTCGCCCTCGCTTTGGCGCCCTCGGGCCTGCTGGTTTTCACCGTCGAAAGCGGCGAGGCGCCGTTCGCGCTGGCGCCGACGATGCGCTTTCGCCATTCGGACGCCCATGTTCGGCAGGCTGCGGCGGCGGCGGGCCTGTCGATCGCCCATTTCGCCGCCGCATCGACCCGGCGCGAGGCGGGGGCGGAGGCGGAGGGGCGGCTGGTGGCGCTGGCGAAAGCCTAGCCCCGCCGATCCACGGGCCGCACGGTGGCGCCGCGCACCCGCGCGGCGCGGCGCACGCGCACCTTCTCGCGCCGCCCGGCGCGCAGGATCGCGGCGTTCAACTCGCCGCCGAAGACGAAGATCGCCGCCATCACATAGAGAAACACCAACGTTATCATCACCGATGCGAGGCCGGCGTAGGTCGATACGTAATTGCGCGCGAACTCGCTGAGATA
>JAJYDD010000448.1 GCA_021777795.1 Pseudomonadota bacterium
CCGGATCGCCTCGCCCTGGGCGCCGACGGTGAAGGGCGCCCGCCGCGCCTCGCGCGCGGCGGCGATAACCTGCGGCGCGACGGCGCTGTCGGCGTCGATCACGGCGGGGCCGCCTTGCGGCAACAGTTCTCGCAACAGGCGCAGCTTGGCGGCGAGGTAATCCTCCTCCGTCGCGTGATAATCCATGTGGTCGCGCGACAGGTTGGTGAAGCCGGCGGCGGCGGGCGTCACGCCGTCGAGCCGCTTCTGGTCGAGCCCGTGCGAGGAAGCCTCCATCGCCAGATGGGTGACGCCAGCTTGCGCCAGTCGCGCCAGCGTCTGATGCAGCGTGATCGGATCGGGCGTCGTCAGCGACCCATAGACGGTCACCGGTCGCGAGACGATTCCGATGGTGCCGAGCGAGGCGGCCTCGAAGCCCAGGCGCTCCCAGATCTGGCGCACGAAGGCGGCGACCGAAGTCTTGCCGCTGGTCCCGGTGACGGCGACGATGGTCCCCGGCCGCTCGGGGTAGAAACGCGCGGCGGCGCGGGCGAGCGCGGCGCGGGCGTCGGCGACCTGGACGAACACGGCCGAGCCGAGCGCTTCCGGCCGCCGCTCGGCGACGACGGCGGCGGCGCCCCGCGCCACGGCTTGCGCGACATGTTTGAGGCCGTCGTCGCGGGCGCCGGCGAGCGCGAAAAACACGTCGCCCGGCGCGACTTTGCGGCTGTCGAGCGCCAGGCCCGAGACTTCGATCGTCAAGCCCGGGACATCGAGAAGCTCGCCGAGGGTTCCGCGCGCGCTCATTCCTTGGCCCTGTCGGCGTCGCCGCCATAACCGAGCTTGGCGATGATCGGGAATGGATTGACGGGCGGCGCCAGCATCGGCGGCACCCCTTCCAGCGGCTCGATGCGCGTGACCAGCGCGCCGGTGGTGCGGCCGGCGTTATAAGCTGCGGTGTGGAAGCCGCCGTCGCCCGGCACGGACTGCGGCTGATCGTAGATCGCCATATAGAGATATTTCGGCTTGTCGGCCGGCACCAGCGCCATGAAGGTTGTGAACACCTTGTCCTTGGAATAGCGGTGGTTGACGATCTTCTGCGCGGTGCCGGTTTTGCCGCCGACATAATAGCCCTCGATATTGGCCTTGCGCGCCGAGCCGTGGGTGGCGTTGGAGCGCATGAGATAGCGCATCGATTCCGAGGTCTGCGCGCTCACCACCTGCTGCGAATTGGCCAGCGCCGTCGCCTCGTCGCGCTTCAAGAAGGTCGGCTTCATCAGATGGCCGCCGTTGACCAGCGCCGCCACGCCCATCAGGGCTTGCAGCGGCGCGACATTGAGGCCCTGGCCGAAGGCGATGGTCATCGTGTTGAGCAGGCCCCAATGCTTGGGCACCTGCGGCGCCGCGCTCTCCGGCAATTCGGTTTGCAGCCGGGTGAGTTGGCCCATCTTGCGCAGGAACGCCTGATGCCCGGCGATGCCTATCGCCATCGCCATGCGCGCGGTGCCGATGTTGGAGGAGAAGGTGAACACTTCCGGGAAGCTCAGAAAGCGGTGCTTGGGCTCGAAATCGTGGATGGTGAAGCGCCCGGAGCGCAGGCTCTCGCGCGCGTCGAGCTTGGAGCCGAGCGTGAACTTGCCGGAATCGAGCGCCATCGCCAGCGTCAACGCCTTGAAGGTCGAGCCCATCTCATAGGTGCCGACGTTGATGCGGTTGATCTTGTCGCGGTTGTCCGGCTTGGTGAAGTCGGGGGGGTCATTGGGGTCGAAATCGGGCAGCGATTCCAGCGCGATGACTTCGCCGGTGGTGACGTCGAGGATCGCCCCGGCGGCCGCCTTGGCCTTGAACCTGTCCATGCCGGCGACAAGCTCGTCGCGCAGCACATGCGTCGCTTTCAGATCGAGCGACAGCCGGACCGGCTTCAGCGACGCCGCATCGATGACGAAGCCCGGCACATGCGGGTCGGTGAGACCCTGCTGGTCGAGATATTTCTCCATGCCGGCGATGCCGATGTTGTCCTTGTCGACGAAGCCCAGCACATGCGCGGCGAGCGGTCCATTGGGATAGATGCGCTCGTTCTCGGGCCAGAAGCCGATGCCGGGCAGGCCGAGATGAAAGATCTCGCCGCGCTCCTTGGCGGTGACGTGGCGCTTGATCCAGATGAAGCCCTTCTTGGAATTGAGGCGCTCGCGCAATTCGCGCGCGTTGACGTCGGGCAGCACGGCGGTGATGAGTTCGACCGCCTCGTCCTTGTCGATGATGTTGCGCGGCTCCGCGAACACCGACATGGTCTTGATGTCGGTGGCCAGGATCGCGCCGTTGCGGTCGAGCAGGTCGGGCCGCGCGCCGGCGGCGGCGAGATCGGCGGCCGCTTTCAGCGTCTGCGGCGGCTCATGCGAGAAGCCGAGATGAGTGAGCTTGGCGGCGATGCCGAAATAAGCCAGCCCCAGCGCCAGCATGAGCTGGCGGATGCGCCCGACGCCCTTGTCGAGCCGCGGCGAGATGAGCCGAGCGGCCCCGCCGAGCAGGCGGGCGCGAAGCGCGGGCTGTTTCGTGTCAGGCGCCGTCATGCGTCACCTCATGGCGGGCGAGGCGCCGGCCGCCCCGTTGGCCGGCGAGGCGTTCAGGCCGAGAGATTGCATCTCGCGGCCAATGGAATCGGCTTCGGCGTTCTTCATAGGGATGTCCTGCGGTCGCACGATCTGGTTGAGCGCCAGCGGCTCCATGTGCAGCAGCTTGTCGGCGAGAACCTGGATGCGGTCGGGCCGGCTCAGATGCGCGTATTCGGCGCGCAGCATGTTGATGTCGTCCTTGGTCTTGTTGATCTGATGGCCCATCTTCACGATCTGCTCGGATTCGAGGATCGTCTCGTATTTGACGTTGTAGACATAGACCGCCGAGCCGATCAGCGCGCCGATGGCGATGAGGTGAAGCAGCCGCCACATCAGCGCTCCTCCGGCAGGAAGTTCGCGGTCTCCGCCGCGAAGGCCGGCGCGTCGAGGCGCTCGGCGAAGCGCAGCTTGGCCGATCTGGCGCGCGGATTGGCGGCGATCTCGGCCGCCGTGGCGACGACGGGCTGGCCGGGAAAGCTTTGGAAGCTCGGGCGCGGCGGCGCGGGCTCGCCGGGCAACAGCCGCGAGGCGGCGCGCCCGCGCCCGGTGCGGCGGGCCAGGAACTGCTTGACGATGCGATCCTCCAGCGAATGGAACGTCACCACCGCGAGCCGGCCGCCCGGTTTCAGCGCCCGCTCGGCGGCGTTGAGCGCGCTTTGCAACTGGCCGAGTTCATCGTTGACGGCGATGCGCAACGCCTGAAACACCCGCGTCGCCGGATGGGTGCGCTCGCCGGGCGGGGCCGGGGCGACGCGGGCGACGAGGCCGGCCAGTTGCAGGGTCGAGACGAAAGGCGCCGCCACCCGGTCGGCGACGATGGCGCGGGCGAGGCGGCGCGCGGCGCGCTCCTCGCCGTAATAATAGAAGATGTCGGCGATCTCGGCCTCGCTGGCGGTGGCCAGAATGTCGGCCGCCGTCGCGCCGTGGCTCTCCATCCGCATGTCGAGCGGGGCATCCATGCGCAGCGAGAAGCCGCGCGCGCCCTCGTCGATCTGCATAGACGACACCCCGATGTCGAGCGCCGCGCCGTCGAGGTTCTGCGCATGTTGGCCGAGGTCGCCGAAGCGGGCCTCGACAAGCCGCAGACGGTCGGGAAATTCCGCCGCGAGCGCCGCGCCGCCGGCGATGGCCGAGGGGTCGCGGTCGAGCGCCACGACGCGGGCGCCGCGCTCCAGCATTGCTCGCGTGTAGCCGCCGGCGCCGAAGGTG
>JAJYDD010000449.1 GCA_021777795.1 Pseudomonadota bacterium
TCGAGGTCGATGTTGCGCAGCACATGGAACGCGCCAAACCATTTGTGGACGCCGCGCATCTCGACCGCTGCTTCCGCCATGTCGCCGCTCATGCCCCCGGCGCGAGCTTCGGCAGATCGCGCACGGTGACGAAGCGGCGCGGGGCGTCCTCGTCGATTGGGGCCGGAGCGGGCAGGGCGGGCAAAAAGTAATTGTCGCTGCGGTCGTCGTTGGCGAGCGACACCTCGCCGGCCAGCGTCGCGCCGCCCTCGGCCCAGAAGGCGTGGGCGACGAAGGGCTCCAGCGTCAGGCTTTCGCCGGGCTCCAGCGTCACGCGCGCGCCAGGCTGGAGGTCGAGCATCTTGACGTCTTTCAGCACGCGGAAGCGCTCGTTCAGCGGCGCGCCGGCGCGATCGACCTTGACGAGTTCGACCACGAACTTCGCCCCGCCGCGGTTGACGACATCCTCGGTCTTGACGATGTGGTAATGATGCGGCGTGCGCTGGCCATCCTCGGCGAACAGCGCTTTTTCCGCATAGAGCCGGCCGCGTCCGTGGCTGAGATGGCGCCAGTCGCCCATGCGCAGCGTAAACACGCTGAGCCCCGCCTGTGCGAAGGCGCCGGGCTGGAACTCGACGATGTTCCACCCCAGCCCGCCTTCGAGAATGCGCGCGGCGGCGGCGGGGTCGGCGCGATAATCGCTTTCGCCCCATAAGGCGAAAGGCGGCAGGCGAACGCCGAAGCGTTCGCAGAAGCTCAGCATCGTCTCGATGCGCGCGTCGATGAACGACCGCTTCACGTCGCCTCCCGATACTGCGGCGCGATCAGGCGGACTTGCCTGCCTTGGCCGCCTTGGCGCGCGCGATGCCCTCCACAACCAGCCGCCGCGCTTCCTCCGCATCGCCCCAACGCACGATCCGCACCCATTTGTTGGGCTCCAGATCCTTGTAATGGGCGAAGAAATGCTCGATCTGCTTCATCGTGATCTCGGGCAGATCGGTGTAATTGGCGATCTTGGCGTAGCGTTGCGTCAACTTAGGCACAGGCACCGCCAGCAGCTTTTCGTCGCCGCCCGCCTCGTCCTCCATCAGCAGCACGCCGACGATGCGGCATTTCATCACCGCGCCGGGAATGACGGCGCGGGTGTTGGCGACGATGACGTCGCAAGGGTCGCCGTCGTCGGACAGAGTGTGCGGGATGAAGCCGTAATTGCCGGGATAGCGCATGGAGGTGTAGAGGAAGCGGTCGACGAACAGCGCGCCGCTCGCTTTGTCCATCTCATACTTGATCGGCTCGCCCCCGATCGGCACTTCGATGACGACATTGACCTCCTCAGGGGCCTTGTCGCCGTAGCTGATGGCGTCCAAATTCATATTGTAAATCCTGTATCTGGCTATTCGAAGCCGAAGGCGACGCGCTCGCGCGATTCCTCGCCGAAACGCTCACGCGCGCGGCGCACGATCGTCCCGCCCCGGCGTTGATAGAATTCGATCGCGCGGTCATTGCCGCCGAGCGCCCAGACGAC
Source organism: Pseudomonadota bacterium (assembly GCA_021777795.1). Classification (GTDB taxonomy): domain Bacteria; phylum Pseudomonadota; class Alphaproteobacteria; order Rhizobiales; family Beijerinckiaceae; genus Roseiarcus. The sequence continues at coordinate 1,505 of JAJYDD010000449.1, forward strand.
GAAGCTGGGAAACCCATGCGCTTCGAGATCAGCGCGCGCGGCCTCGAACATGCGCTTGCCGAGGCCGACCCCTTGATATTCGGGCGCCAGATAAAGCTCGAAGATTTCGCCGCCGTAGCCGAGCGCCGGCATCCGGTTGCGGCCGTAACTGGCATAGCCGGCGAGGGTGTCGGCGAAATCGAGTACGATGAGCCGCGTGCCCGTGCGTATCGCCTGGCGCCACCAGGCGGGGCCGCGCCGCTCGACCATGCGCTCCAACTCGCGTCCGGGGATGACTCCGCGGTAGGCGTCGCGCCACGCCGCGTCGTGCACGCGCGCGATGCTGTCTTCATCGCCGAGTCGCGCCATCCGAACGGATATGAGTGTCTCCACCATGCCGGGGAGGTTACTTCCGGGCCCGCCTTTGTCGCAAGGTCTTGACAGGAGTCGGGCGGCAAATTTTTGCAGCCCCGCCTCGTTTCAGCTTTTGCCAGCTTGCATGTATGCGTAACCGCAGTCTCGAATCACGGAGTTGGAGGATATGCGACGTCGCCTGAGCGGCGCTGGCGCCGCGCTCGCCGCGTTGATTTCGTTCTCGGCCTCCGCGCAGACGTTGCGGGCGACTTACGCCATCTCGCTGCTCGGCCTGCCTATCGGCACGGGATTTGTGAAAGCGGAGATCACGCCGACGAGCTATTCCGTCAACGGCCGCGCCAAACTCAACGCGCTGGCGAGTCTCGTCAGCAATTCCCGCGGCGCCTCCGATGGCCATGGCGCGATTGTCGATCGGCGTGTCTCGCCGGCGACTTTCGCCACCACCGCCGCCAGCGCCCACGCCACGCGCACGATCCGCATGGCGATGAAGGACAACGCGGTCGTCGCGGTCGACATCTCGCCGCCTTTCGGTGAGGCGCCCGACCGGGTGCCGCTGCGTCCCGAGGATACGCGCGACGTGATAGACCCCGTCGGCGCTTTCGTGTTCCCCACTCCGGCGCAGGGTCCGGCGGTCTCCCCCGCCGCCTGCGAGCGTACGCTGCCGATTTTCGACGGCTACACCCGTTTCGATCTCAAGCTCAGCTATGCCGGGGAAAAGCGGGTCAAGGCCAAGGGCTACAACGGCCCTGTCGCGATGTGCAACGTGCGCTACGCGCCGATCTCGGGCCATCGCAAGAACCGGCCGGCGACGAAATACATGGAGGAGAACCGGGGCGTTCAGATCTGGCTCGCCCCGGTCGAGGGAACGGACGCGCTGGTTCCCTTCCGCATTTCGATCAAGACGATGGTGGGCGTGCTCGCCATCGAGGCGACGGATTTCTTGGTCAGCAAATAGCCTCAGCCGAGGCCCAGCGCGTTCTCCAACTGCTGCTTGCTCATGCGCGAGCGGCCGGGCACGTTTTTGCGCCGCGCTTTGGCGTAAAGCTCCGCGCGCGTATGGCTGTCGCGGCGGCGCGCCCGTGTGCTGGCGGCTTTTTTGCCGCGCGCGCCGACGTGCGATTTACCCTCGCGTTCCTGCTGCGCCGTCTTGCCCTCGGCTTCCTTGCGCTCGGTCTTTTTCTCGTTGCGCTGGTTCTTGCGCGGGCTCTCGTATTTGGAGGCGCCGGATTCCTTGACCGCGATGGCGATCGCCTGCCGACGGTTCTTGACCGGGCCGGCCTTGCCGCCGGGCCCGCTTTTCAATTCGCCATGTTTGTACTCATGCATCACCCGCCCGGTAATGCGCTTCTGTCGGGCCGTCTCAGCCATCTCAGGCCTCCCTCACGTAAGAGTGCAGGGGGATAACCTCAGCGACCTCAGCGGGTTCCCGCGTCAGGCCGGCGTCAGGCGGATCGGCAGGCGGGCGAACTGGCGCAGCGTGTTGTTGAGCTTGCGCGTCGGTTCGCCCGTGAGCGCGATGTCGGAGAAACGCTTCAACAGAGCGGCGAGGATCATCTCCGTCTCCAGCCGCGCCAGCATCTGGCCGACGCACATATGGATGCCGGCGCCGAAAGCGGTGTGGCCGGCGGCCTTGCGGGTCACGTCGAAGCGGTCGGGGTTCTCGAAGCGGCGCGGATCGCGATTGGCGCCGGCGAGAAACAACAGGATCTTGGCGTCCTGCGGCAGCGCGACGCCGCCGAGTTCGGTCGCCCGCGTCGTGGTGCGGAAAAGGTCTGCACCGGCGATTCGAAGCGCAGCATCTCGTCGAAGGCGGGGCGCAGCAGCGCCGGGTTCTCGCGCAGCTTGACCCACTCGCCGGGGTTGGCGGCCAGCGCGTAAAGCGCGTTGCCGATGCCGATGATGGTGGTGTCGAGGCCGGCGGTCAGCATCGAGCGCACC
>JAJYDD010000450.1 GCA_021777795.1 Pseudomonadota bacterium
CGAGGCGGTGGGCGGCGAGGGAATCGGCCTCGGGCACGAAGCCGCGTGCGTCGGGAAAGCCCCACGTCGTCGGCGTTCCCGTGAGATTGTAGGATTCCTTCAACGTCGTCGGCACGCCGAGCAGCGCTCCGCGCTCGCCTTCCGCCAGCCGCGCATCGGCGGCGCGGGCGGCCTTGCGGGCCCGCTCATAAGTTTTGACGCAGATGGCGTTGATCGGCCCGTCAAGCGCCTCGATGCGGGCGATAGCCGCCTCCGTCAGCTCTACGGAGGAGACCTCGCGCTTGGAAAGCACGCGGGCGAGTTCAGCGGCGGTGGAATAGGGGGACATGGGCGCCTGTCGGGTTGGGCGGAAGCGCCGCAGCCTAGCCGCCACGCCTCCCGCTCACAATCCCCAGGCGCGTCCGTTCAGGGGCGCTTGCGGTTCTGCCCGAGACCGATCTTCTTGGCGAGCGCGGAACGGGTCGCCGCATAGTTGGACGCAACCATCGGATAGTCCGCCTGCAAGCCCCACTTGGCGCGATACTGGTCCGGCGTCATGCCAAGCGAAGCCAAATGCCGCTTCAGCGACTTGAACTTGCGGCCATCATCCAGACAGATAAGATAATCGGCGGTGATCGACTTACGAACGGGCACGGCGGGGGTCAAAACTTCCGGCTCCGACGGCGCCGGCGCGGCCGAACCGCCCGAAATCTTCATCAGCGCCGCATGAACGGAAGTTATCAGGCCCGGAAGTTCAGAAACCGGCAGAGAGTTGTGCCCCACAAAAGCCGATACGACCTCAGCCGCCAAAGCGACGTAATCGCTGGATGCCGAATCACCTGTCGCCATAACTTTCCCCCAAGTGAATGTCGTTAGAGTACCTATACGAATATCATCAATCCGCAATAGGGAAACAAGGTGATCCTGCAAAAAAGAATCACAACTGCGCGGTTCATGAACTCGCAAGCCTGTAAGCCGTCAATATTCGGCCTGCGTCAGTTCGTCGCTTCGGCTTTCGCCGAAAGTTCGAGCCATGTCTCCTCGGCGGCAATCAGCGCGCGCTCAAGTTCACGTCGTTTTTCGGCAAGATCAATAGCCTGCTGCAAGGCGGCGCCGTCGCCCGCCGCCTTGGCCAGCGCCTCGTCCACCCGCGCCAGTAAATCCTGGAATCGTTGCATCTTCTGCTCAACGGCGGCGATCTGGCGATTGAGCGAGGGTTCGGAGGCGCGAGGGCTTGGCGTAACCTTGGCCGGGCGCGTTTTGCCTTCCGCCGGCCGACCGACGACCAGCCGTGCGTAATCGTCGAGATCGCCCTCGTAATTGCGCACCCGGCCCTCGGCGACCAGCCAAAGCCGGTCGGCGCAAGCCTCCAGCAGCCGGCGATCGTGCGAGATGAGAATACAGGCGCCCTCGTAATCGTTGATCGCCTCGATAAGCTCGGCGCGACTGTCGATGTCGAGATGGTTCGTCGGCTCGTCGAGGATGAGCAGTTGCGGGCCGTCGAAAGTCGTGAGCCCCATCAGCAACCGCGCCTTCTCGCCGCCGGAAAGCTGCTCGATGGGCGTATCGGCGCGGCCCGCAGAAAAGCCGATGCGCGCCACGCGGGCGCGGATTTTCGCCTCCGGCTCGCCGCGCATCCTGGCCGCGACATGGCTATAGGCGCTGCCGCCGGGGGCGAGATCATCGACCTGATGCTGGGCGAAGAAACCCGCCTCCAGCTTGGCTGCGCGCACCATTTTTCCCGAAAGAAGCTCCATCCGGCCGCCCATCAGCTTGGCGAAGGTCGATTTGCCGTTGCCATTGGCGCCGATGAGGCCGATGCGGTCGTCGGCCTGCAAGCTGAGGCTGATCCGGGTCAGCACCGCCTTGCCGTCGTAGCCTACCGAGGCGCCCTCCAGCGCCACCAGCGGCGAGGCGAGCTTTTTGCTCACCGCCGGCCACGAGAACGGCAGCGCGCTGTCATCGACCACCACCGCCACCGGCGCCATTTTGGCCAACATCTTGAGGCGCGATTGCGCCTGGCTGGCCTTGGTGGCGCTGGCCCGGAATCGGTCGACGAAGCTTTGGAGGTGCTTGCGCCGCTCCTCCTGCTTCTTGGCCGTCTTGCCCTGCAAGGCGATCATCTCGGCGCGCAGGCGCTCGAAACTTGAATAGCCGCCGCTCCACAGGGTGAGCTTGCCCTTGTCGAGATGCAGGATGTGGTTGGCGACGTCGTCGAGCAGGTCGCGGTCGTGGCTGATGACCAGAACCGTGGCCGGATAGGTCACCAGGTAATCGACCAGCCACATCGCGCCTTCGAGGTCGAGATAGTTCGTGGGTTCGTCGAGCAGCAGCAGGTCGGGGGCCGAGAACAGCACGGCGGCCAGCGCCACGCGCATCCGCCAGCCGCCGGAAAATTCCGACAACGCGCGTTGTTGCGCCGCCTCGTCGAAACCGAGGCCGGCCAGGATGCGGGCGGCGCGGGCGGGCGCGGCGTGGGCGTCGATGTCGGCGAGCCGGATCTGGATTTCGGCGATGCGGGCGGCCTCAACGGCGTGCTCGGCCTCCGCGAGCAGCTTGCGGCGCTCGACATCGGCGTCGAGGACGAAGTCGATCAGCGTCTGCGCGCCGCCCGGCGCCTCCTGCTCGACCGAGCCGATGCGGCCATTGCGGGGGGTGGCGATCGTCCCCGATTCCGGCGAAAGCTCACCGCGAATGATGCGAAACAGCGTCGTCTTGCCGGCCCCGTTGCGCCCAACGAGGCCGACGCGGGCGCCGGTCGGGATCGCGACGCCGGCATGGTCGATCAGCACGCGCGCGCCGATGCGATAGGTGAGATCGTTTATATGCAACATGGGGCGGGCTTTTGCGCTGGCAAATTCGCCAGGGCAAGGGCGGCCCCGTCACGAATCCGTCGCACCCGTGTTGTCTGCCCTGCCCGCGCCCGCTAGACCCGCGCGCGGAGACTCCCGAGCATGAACTACTTTCAGCGATTCACCTTCCTGTTCTCGGCCCCGAATTTCGACGCCGACGATCTCGAAGGCAATCGGGTCGCCCAGATCATCGCCGCCATCGACCGCATGGGCTTCCAGGTCGTGCGCGCCCGCCGGGTCGATGACGCCGAGATCGCCGTGCAGACCGACGCCGCCATCGGCTGCATGGTCGTCGACTGGGGCAAGAAGGGGCTGGAGGGCAAGGCCGCCGCGCTCATCAACCTGATGCGCAAGCGCGGCCTGGAAATGCCGATCGTCATTCTCGTGCGCGGCAAGCGCTTCGAGGACATTCCCGTCGAGGTGCTCGACTATATCGACGGTTACGTGTTCCTGGCCGAGGAGACGCCGGAGTTCATCGCCAAGAACCTCGTCTCCCGCCTCAAGCAATATGCCGAGACGCTGAAGACGCCGTTCTTCGGCGCGCTCGTCGATTACGCCGAGGAGGGCAACCAGCTCTGGACCTGCCCCGGCCACAACGGCGGCATCTTTTACAATCGCTCGCCGATCGGGCGCATCTTCATGGAGCACCTGGGCGAGGCGATCTTTCGCGACGACCTCGACAATTCCGTGCTCGAACTCGGCGACCTCCTGACCCACGAAGGGCCGGCCTTGAAGGCGCAGAAGGAGGCGGCGGCGATCTTCGGGGCCGAGAAAACCTATTTCGTGCTCAACGGCACCTCGTCCTCCAACAAGATCGTGCTCGGCAATCTCATCGCCGACGGCGATCTCGTGCTGTTCGACCGCAACAACCACAAGGCCGCCCATCACGGCGCGCTGCTGATCTCCGGCGGCATTCCGGTCTATCTCTCCACCGACCGCAACGCGCACGGCCTCATCGGCCCCA
>JAJYDD010000451.1 GCA_021777795.1 Pseudomonadota bacterium
CGGCGGCTTGCGCGCGCGTAGGCGTCGAGCAGCGTGGCGTCGTCGATGGCGTAAAGCGTGGCGAGCCTCAGCAGCGTATGAAGATCGACGTCGCCAAACAGCGCGCGCAAATGCGAGGGCTCGCCCTCGCCGGTCGAAAGCAGCCTCGGCAAATCGGCGCGGCGCACGGGAACGCGGCTCGCGTTCTCGATGGCGTTGAGCGCGGTCATTTCGGGATCGCCGCTCATGGCGAGGCGTCGTCGAGAAGGGCGACGGCGTCGGCGACCAGCGTGGGCAGAAGCCGCGCGAAATCGCCGATGGCGCTGATGTCGGCGCCAAGCGTTTCGGGGGCCAGGCCCGCAAGCGCCACGAGGCGCCGTCGCTGTTCGGCACGCCGAGGGGAGGAGGCGGCGAGCGCGCGCACAGCCGCTCTGGGGTCGGCGCGGTGGGTCGCCACAGTAAGCAGCGGTCTCCACGAGTTCTCGTCCATGCGCGGCCTCGCAGGCTACGCCTAGCGGTAGTCGATCCACACCGTCTTGTAATCCATGTATTTGTCGATGGCGTGGGGCGAGCGGTCGCGGCCGAAGCCGGATTGTTTGAAGCCGCCGAACGGCGTCGTCAGCGACGAGCGGTCGAAGGTGTTGACCCACACCGTCCCCGCCTTGATCGCGCGCGACATGCGATGCGCGGCGCGCATGTCGTTGGTCCACACGGCGGCGCCCAGGCCGTAGATCGTGTCGTTGGCGAGCCGGATCGCCTCGGCCTCGTCCTTATAGGGGATGACCACCACGACGGGGCCGAAGATTTCCTCCTGGGCGATGCGCATGTCGTTGCGGGCCTCGTCGAGGATGGTCGGCTCGATGTAGAAGCCGCCGGTCTCGGCAAGCGCGCGTTTGCCGCCGAGCGCGATCTTCGCGCCTTCCTTCACGCCGAGGTCGATATAGCCGAGCACCCGCTCCATATGACCCTTCTCGATGACGGCGCTGAGCTGCGACGACGCCTCGAAGGGATGGCCGAGCGGAATCTGCGTGCGCTGGACCTCGGCGATGGCGGCGACCAGTTCGGCGCGGATCGATTCGTGGGCGATGACGCGGCTGCCGGCGTGGCAGGTCTCGCCCTGGTTATAATATATGCCCCAGGCGATCGCCTCGGCGGCTTTGCTGAGATCGGCGTCGGCGGCGACGACATGCGGCGATTTGCCGCCGCATTCGAGGCTGACGCGCTTCATGTTGGACTGGCCGGCGTAGGTCAGCATCAGTTTGCCGACCTCGGTCGAGCCGGTGAAACTCACCATATCGACGTCGCCGTGCAGCGCCAGCGCCTTGCCGGCCTTCTCGCCCAAGCCCGGCACGACGTTGAGCACGCCCTCCGGCAGCCCCGCCTCGACAGCCAGACGCCCAAGCAGCAGCGAGGCGAGCGAGGATTGCTCGGCCGGCTTCAGCACCACGGAATTGCCGGCCAGCAGCGCCGGGCCGATCTTCCAGGCGGCGATGATGAGCGGATAGTTCCACGGCACGATGGCGCCGATGACGCCAAGCGGCTCCTTGCGCACCAGCGCCAGTTCGTCCGGGCCCGCGGCGGGGGCGATCTCGTCAAAGATCTTGTCGGCGAATTCAGCGTAATATTGCAGGCAATTGGCGCAGAACGGCACGTCGACGGCGAGGGAGTTGGCGATCGGCTTGCCGACGTCGAGCGTCTCCAGCAACGCGATCTCGTCGGTGTGCTCGCGCACCAACTCGGAGAAGCGCAGCAGAACCTTCTTCTTGGTCGCCGCGTCCGCGTCGCGCCAGATGCCCGCCTCGAAAGTCCGGCGCGCGGCGGCCACGGCCCGGTCGATATCGGCGGCGTCGCCGCTGGCGATCTCGGCGATGACGCGGCCGTCGATGGGCGAGACGCGCGCGAAAGTTTCGCCAGATGCGGCCGCGACATAGCGCCCATCGATGAAGGCGCGACCCTCCGGCTTCAGCGCCGCCGCGCGGGCGAGCCAGGCGGCTTTCGAGTTAGGGCGGTCGAGCATCGAACCTCGCGGTTTGTCGGTGGGATTCGCGCCAGCATCCGCTGTCCCGCCTCGGCGCGAAAGGCGGTTTTTGGGATGGCGTGATGACTTGTCGGCATATCGTCAGGCGGAGAAATCCAGGCCGGCGAGATCGCCGATGCCGGCGATCTCCAGGTCGGCGGCGGGATATTGGGCCAGAATCGCCTTGTCATGCGCGTAATGGCCCTGGCGCACGAACACTGTCGTCACCCGCTCGCCCCAGATTTTCTTGACCTCGCAGAGGATGCGCAGCTTGTCGTCGATCAACACGTAGCGGCGCGCGGGATGCTCGCGTTCCACGGCTTCCAGCTCCAATTCCTTGTGGATGTAGATCAGCACGCGGTCGCTGAAGGCTTGCGCCAGCCCCGAGCGGTGGATTTTCACCGGCTGGAACACCGCGTCGCCGTCGGAAAGGATCGCCGCCTCGCCCCAGCGCCTGACATGATCGACCGCCTCCAGGGCGCCGGGATAGAGCCGCTCGGCGAAGGGATAGCCGACGAGCCAGGGGGCGATGCGCAGGATTTTCGGGTCGTGCATATCTTCCAGGCGGTAGCGCTCCAGGGCGCCGAGATAATCGGCGTAACCAAGCTCCTCGCGCAGCGTCTCGAAGATCGCCCAATAGCGGTCGCGGGTCTGCGCTCCGTGGCGCGTGGCGAGATGGTCGCTGAGATCGGACTGCACGCGGTCGTTGTCGAGCAAAGTGTTGTCGACGTCGAACAGGAAAACGCATTCCGCCGTCATAATCCCGATCCTCTTCACGCGTAGGCCCGAGCTTGCGCCGGCGACGCGCGCACGGCAAACTGGAGGGCGCATTTTTTAAGAGTAGCAAACGGGAGGCAATATGGCTGACGCGGAAATGATGGCCGCCCTCGGCAAAGGTAACGGCTTCATCGCCGCGCTCGACCAGAGCGGCGGCTCGACGCCGGGGGCCCTGCGCCAATATGGCGTGCCGGAGAGCGCCTATAACGGCGAAAAGGAGATGTTCGCGCTCGTCCATGCGATGCGCGTGCGCATCATGACCGCGCCCGCCTTCACCGGCGAGAAGGTGCTGGCCGCGATCCTGTTCGAGGCGACGATGGATGGCGACGTCGAGGGGCAGCCGACACCCGACTTTCTGTGGAAGCAGCGCCGCGTCGTGCCGTTGCTGAAGATCGACAAGGGCCTGGCCGCCGAGGCCGACGGCGTGCAACTGATGAAGCCGATGCCCGATCTCGACAATCTCTTGGCGCGCGGCGTCGCCAAAGGCATTTTCGGCACCAAGATGCGCTCTGTCATCAACCGCGCCTCGCCCTCGGGCGTCCAGGCGATCGTCGATCAGCAATTCGACGTCGCGGCGCAGATTTCCGCGCATGGCCTCGTGCCGATCGTCGAGCCGGAAGTGTCGATCAAGAGCGCCGACAAGGCCGAAAGCGAGACGCTGCTGCGCAAGGCGATCCTGGCGCGGCTCGACAAGCTGCCCGCCGACAAGCCGGTAATGCTGAAACTGTCGATCCCCGACGTGACGGATTTCTACCAGCCGCTGATCGCCCATCCGCGCGCGCTGAGGGTGGTGGCGCTGTCGGGCGGCTACAGCCGCGCCGAGGCCTGCAAGCGCCTCGCCCATCAGCACGGCATGATCGCCAGTTTCTCGCGCGCTTTGGTCGAAGACCTCAAGAAGTCGATGTCGGACGCCGAGTTCAACGCGGCGATTGGGTCCGCCATCGACGAGATTTATCAGGCCTCGACGGTGAAGGCTTAGGGTTTGGCTAGGCGGCTGGCGTCACAGTCAGCCGCAAGC
>JAJYDD010000452.1 GCA_021777795.1 Pseudomonadota bacterium
TTCGACCATGCCATCGGGTGCGTCGTCGTCAGATAAAAAGCGGCCCGCCGCCTCGGAGCTGCCTGTGCGCTCCTTGCCGACGACTGAAGGAGATCGATCGCCGCAAGCAGACCACGCCCGCGTCCGCACCGCCTCACATGCGCCCGCGCGCCCCCGATCGTCGAGCACGGGGTGTAGTTCGTCGCGATGGCGTTGCCCCACGTGCCGAAGCGGTTCGCCGTGACCAAGAGGGCCGCCGCCGTGGACGCTGCGGTCTGTTCTGCAAGGCCAATGCGCCAACGAAGTAGGCCGTGCCCGCGCCCCGCACGCCGTTGATCGCCGCCGCGACGTTGGCGAGGGCCGCCGCCTCCGTTGCGCCGCGCGGACGTCGCCCACCGCCGCAGGAGCCGCCTTCAGGGAGTGGATGCTCGCCTTGCCGGCGTCACGAAAGAGGGCATGCGTAATATATTCTTATCCTTTTTTGGCCAAGACTCTGCGCGGAAACATGAAGTTTCGGGAATTACCCGTAAGACGCCCAGCCATTATAGGGGAAGGCGAGGGCGAACGACGGGTCAGATATGTACGCCGATGACGGTCGCGCGGGTGGCGGTGCGAGCCGGGACATCCAATCCAAAAGCGCTTCAGGTTGGAGACGCCCGCGTCCGCCGCACTCTCTGGAGGCTACCCCGTTGCCCGGTTCCGGCTTCGCCGACAAGCTCCTTGCGCGAATGGTGGTCCCAGCCTTCGTGATCGACGCCTACGGCCGGGTGCTGATTTGGAACAAGGCCTGCGAAAGGCTGACCGGCATCCCCGCCGCCGAGGTGATCGGCACTTCGGATCACTGGCGCGGATTCTATGACTCGCCGCGGCCGTGCCTGGCGGATTTGGTGGCGAGCGGACGCGCGGCCGACGCCGCGGAACTGTACACGCAGCATCGCCTCGCCGACGCAGGGGACGGCGGTCTGTTCGCGGAAAACTGGTGTGTGATGCCGAGGATCGGCGAGAGACGCTATCTGGCGATAGACGCCAAGCCGATCTGCGACGACGCCGGCCAGCTTATTGCGGTCATGGAGACGTTGCGGGACATGACCGAACAGCGTCTTGCAGAAGATTTGCGCGACGCCCATGCGCACGTGCTCGAAATGTTAACGTTCAACGCGGCGTTGAACGATGTCCTCGACCGCTTGTTGCGCCTGACGGAGACGCAGATCGAGCGCGTGTTCGGGTCGATATTGCTGTTCGACGAGGAGGCGGCCTGCCTGCGCCACGCGGCGGCTCCGCATCTGCCGCCAGCCTACATGCAACTCATCGACGGGCTTCCAATCGGCCCGGAGGTAGGCTCCTGTGGAACGGCGGCGTTCCGCGGGACTCCGGTCTGGGTCTCAGATGTCTTCACCGACCCGCTGTGGCGGAATTATCGCGATCTCGTCGCTCCCTTCGGTTACCGTTCCTGTTGGTCCGTTCCCATCCTGTCCGATGTCGGCGGCGTGCTGGGGACGCTCGCGCTCTATTCGACCGAAGCGCGCGATCCGACGCCGCTGGAGATTCGTCTGATCGAAATGACGGGACGGGTGGCGCGCATAGCGATCGAACGGAAGCGCTCCGAGGAGCGCATTCGCTATATGGCGCACCACGATCCCCTCACGGGCCTGTTCAACCGTTCGGAGCTTGCGCCTCGTCTGCGAAACGCGCTTGAGCGCGCCGAGCGGGATGGCAAGCAGGTCGCCGTCGCCCTGATCGACCTCGACAACTTCAAGGCCGTCAACGACAGTCTCGGTCACAATGCGGGCGATGAACTGCTGCGCATCGTCGCCAGTCGAATTGCCCAACGCGTCGGGCCTTCTGATTTCGCGCTGCGTCTGGGAGGCGACGAATTCGTGCTGGTTTTGGGAGACCTTCCGCCTGGAGGCGGCCACGACGCCTTGGACGAGGTCAGGCGCGCGGTCGGCGAAGCCGTGTGTCTGGACGGGATGAACTGCCGGATCAGCGCAAGCGTCGGGGCGGCGTATTTTCCCGATGACGGGAAATCCGTCGACGACTTGTTGGCGAACGCCGATGCGGCAATGTACAGCGCCAAGGAGGTCGGGCGCGACGCGCTGCAATTTTACTCGCGCGGCAAGCATACGCACAAGAAGGAGAGCCTGGCGCTTGCCGAGGAACTGCGGCAGGCGATGACGCGATCGGAATTCCGGCTCCTGTTCCAGCCCAAATTCGACATTGTCTCCCATCGCATGTGCGGCGTAGAGGCGCTCATTCGCTGGCAGCACCCGAGCCGCGGATTGCTTGCGCCTTCCGAGTTCATTCCGACCGCGGAGAAGTCAGGCCTGATCGTGCCGATCGGCGACTGGGCCCTTCATGCAGCTTGCCGACAGGCGAAGGCTTGGCATGACGCCGGCCTGTCTGGGCTGGATATGGCCGTCAACGTGTCCGCCCGACAATTCATCGAAGCCAATCTGGTTAGCAGGGTCCAGCACGCCCTGGAGGAAAGCGGACTCGACGCGCGCCACCTCGAGCTGGAGCTTACGGAGAGTCTGATCATGCAGAAGCCCGAGGAGGCCTTGGAGCGCATGAACGCGCTGACCCGGCTCGGCGTGCGCTTCGCCATCGACGACTTCGGCACCGGCTACTCGAACCTCGGCGCGCTGAAGAGTTTTCCTATCAGTTGCCTGAAGATCGATCGTTCGTTCGTTGCGCAACTGCTCACCGACGAGCGGCACAAGATCATCACGACCTCGGTGATTTTGCTGGGCCGAGAGCTGAACATGCGGATCGTGGCCGAGGGGGTCGAATCCGAGCAGCAGCTCGCCTTTCTCGCCGAGCAGGAATGCGACGAGGTCCAGGGCTATCTCTTTAGCAAAGCCGTATCCGCCGACGAAATCGAGAGCATGATCGTTGCGGGGAACGCGGAGGGCCTGCGCCGATCCGGATTGGCGATGCGGCGGAACGGGGAGCCGCCTGGGCGGCGGGGCTCTGCGGCGTCCCGCCGATCCGCCCGCTGAAGGGTTGCGGGTTTCCGCTCGGATGCGCCGGTCTGCGATGTTTGCCACAGCCGGCGTCGTTTCGGGCCGGCGCCATCCTGACTGATACGAGGAGCCGATGCACACCGCCATCTTCGCCATTGCGGCCCTGCTTGCTCTCGGCCCGAGCGTTTCCGCCGAGGCCGCGACGCGCCGGCTCTTTACGTGCAAGGTCGGGGCGCACACCGTGTCTGTGACCGATGACGGCGGCCAACTCGCTTATCGCTACGGGCCCCCCGGTAAAGTCGAGATGTCGATCTTTGCCCAGGCCAAGTCGGGCAGGGTGCTCCAGATGGAGCAACGCTTCGCCGGGATGGAATACCAACTGCGGTTCAAGAACGGCGAGGTCAGCTACATCGTCTATAGCAGCGAAGGCAACGGGCGCGTCGGGGCGGCGGCAGTTTCGGGATTGGTGGTGATGAAAGGCGGCAAGGTGCTCTCGGACAAGTCCTGTTCGCCCTACGCCGATCTAATTCTTCCGCCAGCGTCCGAGGGCGTTGCCCAGGACAGCGACGTCTACTCGGCTAAGTGAAAAGGGCCGCCAACCCGAAGCCCTCAACGGATAAAGGGACGGGTTGGCGGCCTGAGGCTATAGACGGCCGGACCTAACGCTACACAGTCCAATGCCATTCGGAAGCTATTCGAGAATCCTTACAAGGGAACTAACCCGCATTATTCAGCTGGAGTTGACGGGTGTAGCTTAGAGCTCTGATTTCGTGTACGATTTTGGTGTCGAATCAAAACGCCGCGATTTCAGGAAAGCCACACCCGTCATGAACGATCCTATGC
>JAJYDD010000453.1 GCA_021777795.1 Pseudomonadota bacterium
GTCCCTCTCCTCCAGCGCGTGATCGAAAGTACCGGATTTCAGGCGGCGAAAATGCCGAACGGCGAGACGCGTCTCACCGTTGGCTCGCGCCAAAATCCCAAAACGCCATGCTCATCATGAATAGAACGGGCTAGGTTAGGTCAGGTCGGCTTAATCCTCGCCAGCATCGTCGGGGTCGTGTTCTTCGCCCCCCTCGCCGTCGCCCTCGCCAGCGCTGTGTCCTATGACTTCGTCAGGGTCCTCCGGCGGCGCGTGGCCGTGGACTTCCTCGTAGACCTTGGGGGCTTGGGCTTGCGTCATGGCGGCGGCGAGCTTGGCTTGCCGCGTCGGGGCCGGCGGAGGCGCGAGGTTCGCCCCGACGACGTACAGGCCGCCGAAGGCGAGGCCCAGGGCTAGGAACGGCCTGCCCCTCATGGCGCGCCCCCTTGGTTCAGAGCGTTAGCAGACCGCGAAAGCCCGTGGGACTTCCCGTGGGACTTTTCGCGCGTTTCGTGGGACTCACGTACCTTTTTGTACGCTTTTAGGTCCCAACGCCCATTGAAGGGGGGTGCGTTTTCTCTAAGTTTTTCAAGGAGTTGAGTGGTGCCGCAAGAGGGATTCGAACCCCCGACCCCCTCATTACGAATGAGGTGCTCTACCAGCTGAGCTATTGCGGCATACCTTTGGGCTCACGCCTTACACGCGCCAACTGTCCCGAAACTCTCCGGCATCGTCCCTCCGCAGATGGGCGACGCCACGCGCAACGGAACTGAGCCGGCCAAACCCTATGGCGACGCGCCGGCCATGCGGCCGGCGTGTCTCCCTACTTGGTCGCAAGCCCCCTCGTCAACAGCCCCGTCACCAGACGCCCGTGTTCGCCATCGAAGCCCAGGGCTCGGCGCGCGGCAGCGCCTCGCCCTTCTGCAACAGTTCAATGGAAATGTTGTCGGGCGTGCGGATGAAGGCCATGCGACCGTCGCGCGGCGGCCGGTTGATGACGACCCCGGCGCTCTGGAGCTTGGCGCAATAGGCGTAAATGTCGTCCACCTCGTAGGCGAGATGGCCGAAATTGCGGCCGCCGCCATAGGCTTCCGGGTCCCAGTTGTAGGTCAGTTCGACCAGCGGCGCCTTGTGCTCGCGCCCCGCCGCCTCATCCTCCGGCGCGGCGAGGAAAACCAGCGTGAAACGGCCTTTCTCATCGACATGGCGGCGCGTCTCGACGAGACCCATCTTGGCGGTGAAAAAATCGAGTGAGGCGTCGAGGTCGGTGACGCGGATCATGGTGTGCAGGTAGCGCATGCGAAACTCCGGGGCCAGTTGGCTTTGCCCTCCGCCCCTTATAAAGCCAGCCGCGCACGGGGGCTACGATGGACGAGGGCAGGCGCAAGCGGCGGGCGGCGCTGATATCGGTGGCCGCGAGCGCGGGGCTGACGCTGCTGAAACTCGTCGCCGGCGCGCTTTCGGGCTCGCTCGCGCTGCTTTCGGAAGGCGTGCATAACGCGCTCGACATCGCCGCCAGCGGGCTGACCTATTTCGCCGTCGGCATCGCCGACAAGCCCGCCGACGAGGGCCACCCCTTCGGCCACGAAAAGGTCGAGGCGATCGCGGCGCTGGCGCAGACCGCCTTTCTGTTCGCCCTCTCCATCGGCGTCGCGGCGCTGGCGCTGTGGCGGATCGGCGCGCCGGGCGAAATCGAGGCCGGCGGGTTCGCCTTCGCGGTCATCTTCGTCTCGATCGTCGTCGATATCGTGCGCTGGCGCGCGCTGAGCCGGGTGGCCGCCGACACCGGCAGCGACGCCATCGCGGCCGATGCGCTGCACTATGCCGGCGATCTCGTCGCCTCCGTGCTGGTGCTGACGGGTCTGGCCGCGACGCGGGCAGGGCTTCCGGCCGCCGATGCGCTCGCCGCCCTCGGCGTCGCTGTTTTCATCGCCGTCTCGGGTTTCCGGCTCGGCAAGCGCACGGTCGACGCCCTCCTCGATGCCGCGCCGGAGGGGCTCGCCGACGACGTGCGCGGCGCGCTTGCCGAGGTCGTCGGCGTGGTCGGCGTCGATTATCTGAGGATGCGCCGCAGCGGGGCAGGGGCGACCGGCGAACTCGGCCTGCTGGTGTCGCGTACGCAATCGCTGGAGCGCGTGGCGGCGATCAAGGCGCGCGCGGCCGCTGTCATCGCCGGGCGCTGGCCGCGCGTAAAACTGACCATCGCCGCCAATCCGCGCGCGCTCGACGACGAGACGCTGCTGGAACGGGTGCTGCTGACGGCGGCGCGGCGGCGGCTGTTCGTGCATCATGTGACGATCCAGCGCGTCGGCGAGCGCGTCACGGTGTCGCTCGATCTCGAAGTGGAGGGCCGCACGCCGCTCGGCGCCGCGCATGAGGTGGCGAGCCGGCTCGAACAGGCGATTGCGGCCGAATTCGACGGCGGCGTCGAAGTCGACACCCATATCGAGCCGATGGAGACGCGCGAACTGCCGGGACAGGAGGCCGATCCCGCCCTCACGAACGCGATCGCCGAAACCTTGGAGCGCGCGGCGCGCGGCTCGCGACTGCTGCGCGACGTGCATCATGTGAGGCTGCGCGCCTCGGAGGCCGGCTATCACGGCGTGTTCCATTGCCGCGCCGATCCCGACGCCACCGTCGAGGCCGTCCACGGCGACGTCGATCGGTTAGAGCGG
The DNA here is from genome assembly GCA_021777795.1 of Pseudomonadota bacterium. Classification (GTDB taxonomy): domain Bacteria; phylum Pseudomonadota; class Alphaproteobacteria; order Rhizobiales; family Beijerinckiaceae; genus Roseiarcus. The sequence continues at coordinate 2,655 of JAJYDD010000453.1, forward strand.
GCAGCGCGCCAGGCGTTCCCTGAAATCGCGCGCATCATCGGCCATGCGGAGCCCGGATGAGCGTTCCTTCCGCTGCGGCAGGCGAAAAAACCGGGCGAAAGAGGGGGTTACGGCGTTTGCTCGACGCGCGCAAAGCTTCTATGTCTCGACGCCTTCTCTACCCGAATCGCGGCCTCATGGACTTCGAAACCGATAGCACCGACCTCCGCAGCGCCCATGTCATCGTGGTCGGCAACGAGAAGGGCGGCGCCGGCAAATCGACGCTGTCGATCCACATCGCGGTCGCGCTGCTGAAGTCCGGGCATAAGGTCGCCTGCATCGACCTCGACACCCGCCAGCAGACGATGACGCGCTTCTTCGAGAATCGCGCCTCGTGGTCCAAACACGCGAGCTGGCCGATCGAACTGCCGCGCCATTGCGCGATGGGGCGGGGTGAGAGCCACGACGTGCGCGCCAACGAGGCGCAGGAATTCGCCGCCTTCGCCCAGGCGATCAGCGACGTCGAGCATGATTACGAGTTCGTCGTCATCGACACGCCGGCGAGCGATTCTTACCTGATGCGGCTCGCCCATTCGCTGGCCGACACGCTCGTCTCGCCGCTCAACGACAGCTATATCGACGTTGACGTGTTCAGCCGCGTGCATCACGACCGCGACCGGCGCGGCGGCGTCGCCCATTACGCCGATCTCGTCTTGCAGGCGCGGCGCAAGCGCCGCATCGTCGATAGCGGCGTCATCGACTGGGTGATGGTGCGCAACCGCATCGCCTCGCTTTCCAACAACAACGCCAAGCAGATCGCCGTCAGCATCGGCCGCTTGTCGCGCGAGCTTGGCTTTCGCGTCGCCGACGGCTTCCACGACCGCGTCATCTTCCGCGAATTGTTCCCCATCGGGCTGACCGCGCTCGACCCCATCGAGGAGGGCGTCAACAATGGCGGTCTGACGAATTCGCAGATCTCGGCGCGGCGCGAGATCGAGGAACTGGTCAAGGCGCTGGCGTTGCCGACGCGGGCGCCGGGCGTGGAGCATATGGAGCAGCGCCGGCTGTGGCGCGACCGCGTCCTCGGCTATTACCGCGAACAGGCGCCGATGGCGCATTGAGCCTGGCCATGAAGACCGCGCTCTGCTTCA
>JAJYDD010000454.1 GCA_021777795.1 Pseudomonadota bacterium
GTCGTCGAGGAGAGCGCCAAGGCCGAGATCGCGCCGCCGCAGGGCCTGCACCCCCTGGATGAGCGCGCTTACGGCGATGCGAAGCTGGTGTTCTTCGAGCACAGGGCCATCGGGTGAGGACCCCGCGCGGCGGCAGGATGTCGCCGTTCCATCCTCCCTCCTTGAGGTGGGAAAGCTGCCCCCTCCCCCACAGGGGGGAGGGAATCGGCGACGGCGGAGCCCGTCCTTATTCCTTCCCTAAATTGCCCTGTCCCGGAACACGCGCGCACTTGATCGGCGGCGGTGAATCGGGCATAGGGGCGCGCAATGCGTCGACCCCTGGGGTATTTCCCGGAGCGTCATTTCTTCGGGTGAGCCATGAAAGTCCGCAATTCCCTCAAGTCCCTGCGCAACCGTCACCGCGACAACCGTCTGGTGCGCCGCAAGGGCCGCGTCTACATCATCAACAAGACGCAGAAGCGCTTCAAGGCCCGCCAGGGCTGAGCCGCTTTTGACCGCCGCCGCGCGGGGCGCTAGGGTGCCCCGCATGGCTCGGCTTGTTGGCCTTTCGTTCGCGATCATTCTCGGCTTCGTGCCTCTGGCCGCCGCCGCCCCGTCTCACGCGCCCGCCGCCCCGAGCAGTCCCGCGCGAGACATTGATCGTCTCTACCAGCGTCTGGCCCACACCCCCTATTCCGACGAGGCCGCCGGCATCATCGCCGAGATCGACCATTTGCGGCGGCAATCGGGCTCGGACGCCGCCGATTTGCTGTTCGGCCGCGCCCTCAAGGCGCGCGCCAGCGCCAACGTTCCGCTGGCGCTCAAATTGTTCGACGCCGTGGTCTACATTTACCCCGATTGGCCGCAGGCCTGGAAGGAGCGGGCGACGACGCGCTTCCAAAGCGGCGATTCCGCCGGCGCCATGACCGACCTCGCCCAGACCCTCAAGCGCGATCCCCGCGACATCGACGCGCTCACCGGACTGGCCGCGATGATGCTCGATTCCGGCAATCCCGAAGCCGCCTTGAAGGTCTACGACAGCGCGCTGACACTCGCGCCGGCCTATGAGCCGCTGAAGGAGGCGCGCGTCCGCGCCCAGACGGAGGTCTGGAGCCGCTCGCCTTGATCGTGGCGCTGGGCGGGTTGATCCTGCTGTCGCTGGCCTTCACGTTATGGTTTAGCCGCGACGTCGCGCGGCGATTTCCCGCCGTTGGTCATCTCGTCGGTCTCGGCCCCGGCGAGCTGCATGTCGTCGAGACCCCTCCTCGCGCGCCCGAGCGCGGCGCGGTCGTCCTCATCCACGGCGCCTCCGGCAATTTCGCCGACCTCCATGTCGCGCTCGCCGATCGGCTGGCGCAGGAAGGCTTTCGCGTATTCGCCGTCGACCGCCCCGGCCACGGCTGGAGCGACCGTCTCGGCCACGCCGCCGCCGCGCCAAGCTTTCAGGCGGCCCGCGTTGTCGAGGCGCTGAAGCTTCTCGGCGTCGGCGAGGCGACCGTCGTCGTCCATTCGCTGGCCGGCGTCATGGGGCTGGCGATGGCGCTCGAAGCCCCCGCCTTCACCCGTGCGCTGGTGCTGCTCGCCCCGGTCAGCCATCCCTGGAGAGGCGGCGTCTCCTGGTATTACACGGCGGCGGCCTTGCCGGGGCTCGGCGCGCTGTTCCGCTGGCTCGTCGTGCCGCTGGCGGGGCTCGCGGTGATGCGGCGCGGGCTCGTCGAGGTGTTCGCGCCCAATGCCGTCCCTCCCGATTACATAAGCCGCGCCCGGCTGCCGCTGGTGCTGCGGCCGGGCCAATTCAAAGCCAACGCGGAAGATTTCGTCGTGCTATGCGAGGCGGCGCGGGCGCTGGCGCCCCGCTATGGCGAGATCGCGGCGCCGACGGCGATTCTGATGGGCGCCGAGGACGGCCTCGTCAGCGTCGATATTCACGCCCGGGCTCTTGAGCGCGAAATTCCCGGCGCGATATTGCGTGTGCTGCCGGGAATCGGTCATTCTCCGCATTTCGCCGCGCCGGAAGCGGTGGTGGCGGCGATCATGGAGACCGCGCGTGCGGCGGCGTAGGAGCAGGGGATTTGGGTATGGATGTTTCGAGCGCTTTCGCGCGAGTCGTGGCGGGCGTTGGCGCGGCGGCGATCGCCGTGCGGCGGCTGAGCGGCGTCCCGTCGCAGCAAGCGGTGGGGCCACGGCCGGAGATTCCCGGCGCCCGCCCGCAGGGCATGTTGCCGACGCTGAAAATGCCGACCGCGCGCGGCTGGAAGGGCGGCCATGCGCCGACGCCGGCGCCGGGGCTGAAGGTCAATGCTTTCGCCGCCGGCCTCAAGCATCCGCGCTGGCTTTACGTTCTGCCGAACGGCGACGTTCTGGCGGCCGAGGCGTTGCAGCAGGAGCAATCGGTCAAGTCGGTCTTCGATTATGCGATGGTGGCGACGATGCGCCGCGCCGCCGCGCTCGGCGTCAGCCCCAACCGCATCACGCTGCTGCGCGATGCCGATGGCGACGGCGTCGCCGAGACCCGCAGCCCCTATCTCGAAGGCCTCAACCAGCCCTTCGGCATGGCCGTCGTCGGCGACACTTTCTATGTCGGCAACACTGACGCGCTGGTCGCCTTCCCCTTCAAGCCCGGCGCGACCAAGCTCGACGGCGCCGGTCGCAAGCTCGCTTCCTTCAAGCCCGGCGGCCATTGGACCCGCAGCCTGCTGGCGACGCCGGATGGCGCTTCGCTCTATGTCGGCGTCGGCTCGCTGACCAACATCGCCGACAACGGCTTTGCCGTCGAGGAAGGCCGCGCGGCGATCCATCGCCACGACATCGCCTCCGGGCGCACCGAGATTTTCGCCTCCGGTCTGCGTAATCCCGTCGGCATCGCCTTCGAACCGACGACGGGCGCGCTATGGACCGTCGTCAACGAGCGCGACGGGCTCGGCGACGAGACGCCGCCGGATTACCTGACCAACGTCGTCGAAGGCGGCTTCTACGGCTGGCCCTATTGCTACTGGGACCGCATCGTCGACGACCGCGTGCCGGCCAATCCGGCGATGGTCGCCAAGGCGTTGCAGCCGGATTTCGCGCTCGGCGGCCACACCGCTTCGCTCGGCCTGTGCTGGCTGCCGGCGGGCGTGTTGCCCGGCTTCGGCGCCGGCATGGTCATCGGCCAGCATGGCTCTTGGAACCGCAGCACGCTTTCGGGCTACCGCGTCGTGCATGTGGCGTTCGAGAACGGCCGGCCGAGCGCGCCGCCGCGCGACATCCTCACCGGCTTCCTGTCGGACGACGAGCAATTCTCCTACGGCCGCCCGGTCGGCGTCGCCATCGGCCCCGACAAGTCGCTGCTGATCGCCGACGACGTCGGCGACGTGATCTGGCGTGTCGTCGGCGGCTGAGGCGCTTGACCGCCGGGGAGGGCTTTACCCCGCCTTAAGCGCGGCGCTGGCAAGCTCGACGCCTCTTCGCCCCAAGGTCGCAGATGCGTTCGTTGGATCCCGCGCCCGCTCGGCTGCCCGCCCTCGACGGGCTTCGCGGGCTGCTGGCGGTCGTGGTCGCGCTCTGGCACGCGACCGCGCCGCTGCACGTGAATTTCTTCGCAATCCCCGCGAAATTCGCGGTTTGCGGCTTCTTCGTCATTTCCGGTTTGGTGCTGGCGCGCGCTTGGGACGAGCGGCCGTTGGCCTTTCTCGCCCAGCGCGCGGTGCGGCTATGGCCGACCTACGCGCTCTGCCTGGCGGCCGGCTATGCGCTTGCCGGCGTTGCGCCGCACTGGCGCCAGTTCCTGTTTTATCCTTTGCTGGCCCCCGACGCCGAGCC
>JAJYDD010000455.1 GCA_021777795.1 Pseudomonadota bacterium
TGGTGGATGTGGGCGCCGATCTGCGCATCAGCGCCGCATTGAAAGTGAGTCTCTCTTATACGGGCCAATTCGCCAGCAGCGCGCAGGAGAATGCGGTGAAAGGCGTCGTCATCTGGGATTTCTGACCTGCGTGGCGAATCTGGTAGGGCCTCCGCCGGCGCCTCGGCGAATAGCGGCTGTAGGGGGCTGCCAAGAACCCAGAAAACGATGATCCGGTTACGTTACTATCGCTATATTCAGTTCGAGGGACGGCTGCACTGGATCAAATAGTGCAGAAACTTGGCTTTCAGAGCCGGAATCAATAAGAAGGCGCGGCGCGTAAACTATTAATGGATGATGCCGAGGCGTTAGTCTTTGTGAGGCCGCTTTTCGGCTCCCTGTTCGCCGACATTTCCGCTGCTCCCGGCGTGCCAATTAGCCAGCTCCCCACATGCAGGGAGTTACCAAGGGACAGGATTCAGCACTTAACCCCCTAGAATCCTCTCCGCCAGGCCTGTCCTCACCCCCGCATCCACCTTCCGTCCCGCCACCGCTGCGCCCGCTCGCGCGCCTTCGCCCCGAGCCGGAACCCGAGCGGCAGTCTCGGCCTCGGCCGCGTCCCCTCCTCCAGAAACACGCGGGCGAAAACCTGCATCACCGCCTCGGGCGAGAAGCGTTCCACCCGCCCGCGCCAGCACCCTGCCCCCGGCTTCGGCTCGAAGCGCACCAGCGCCCGCGTCAAGTCCTCGCCGGTGCGGAAGCGGAACTCCGTATCGTCCACCAGCGCGAGGTGATGGCGGTCGCGACCGCCTTCCCAGATCAGCGCCGGCTTGTCCTGCGCCAGGAACTCGGCGATGGCGAGCCCGAACGCCTCGCCGCCAATCCGCGCATTGAGCCCGACGTCGCAACTCGCCACGAAATCGGCGACCCGCTGGCGGTCGGGCGCGCGCGGCACATGGATGACCCGCTCGTGGCGCAGCAGCGGCGTGGTGTTGAGCAGCATCACCCAGAGATCGGGCCGGGCGGCCAGCGCCGCCTCCAGCGCCCGCGCGACGAAGGGCACGTTGAGCTGATCCGGCCCGCCGTGGCGCCCGACCACCACCGCCCCCTCGGGCACGCCGAACTCGGCGCGCAAATTCCCCTGCGGCGGCGGCGGATCGACGATGTGCGGCACGGCGGGATAGCGCCCGGCGGCGGCGGCTTCCGCCAGCCAGGGCGAAATATAAGCGTAGGCGTCGCCGTGCGGATCGAAGAAGCGGAACACCTCATGCACCACCGTGCGCCCGCGCGGCGCGATGGGGTAACGCGACCGCTGCGACTTCAGCGCATAGGCGACGTCGGCGCGCGCCTCCTCGATGCAGTCCGCACGCTCGGCGGCATTACGATAGGCGCGCACGGGGAAGGCGGCGGCGAAGCGGGCGACCTGATCGGCCTCCACCGGCCCGCTCGCGTCATGCAGGATGATCGGCTCGACGCCGAGCAGTCGCCGGGCGTGGTTTGCGTAATCGTAAACCGCCACCGCGACGCCGCGCTCGTTGAGCCGGCCGCCATCGAAAGTCACCCGCATCCGTCCTCATCTCCCAACCGGCCCTGCCCTCGCCGGAGGCAGAACAGCGCCGACGTTAAGGATCAAGCAATTTCGCGCGATTAGACCAGGACCACCAGCGACGGGCGCCCTCCTTTTACGCCCGAGGCATGACGCCGTTCGGCAGGTGCGGCCACGAGCCGATTTCATCCCCAAATCCGCGCGGCGGCTTTGCCTGGCAGAGCGCGCGATCTGCATTCCCGAGCGTTGGCCGCCAATGCGACTCCAATTTTTGCGGACTTGGCTCAGGCCCGCCAAGCCCCCCGGCGAGGCGAAGCCCGCAAGCCGCGAGGCGCCAATCGAGGCCACGTTCGAGAACGCCGATGTCGGCTTGGCCCATGTCGGCCTCGATGGCCGCATATTGCGCGCCAACGCCCATCTTCGCGCCTTGCTCGGATATAGCGCGCAGGAGATCGCCGGCGTCGAGAAGTTCGCCCTCGTCCACCCGGATTGCCACGCCTCCGTGGCGGCGGATTTCGACGCGCTGCTGCACGGCAAAGCGGCCGGCTATTCCGCCGAGCGCCTCTATGTATCGAAAACCGGCGCGCCGGTCAGCGCCTGGACCACGGCGCGGCTGGTCGGCGACCCGCCCGTAATCTTGTTGGTGGTCGCAAACGCCGAAGCGCAGCGCGCCGCGGAGGCCGCCTTGCGCGAGAGCGAGGAGCGTTTCCAACTCGCGATGCGCGGCGCCAACGAGGGCCTCTACGACTGGCGCCTCAAGGAGAACACGACCTATCTCTCGCCGCGCTGGAAATCCATGCTGGGCTATGAGGAACACGAAATCGCCGACACCCCCGATTCCTGGTGGGAGCACACGGCGCCGGGCGTCTCCTATGCGATCGCCGAGCAGATCCGGCGGCTCGAAGCGCGCGAGACCGACACCTACGAGATGGAGCTGAAGCTGCGCCACAAGGACGGCCGCTGGCTAGACATTCTCTCTCGCGCCTTCCCGGTTTTCGACGACGAACACCGTGTCGTGCGTCTGGTCGGCACGCATCAGGACATCACCTTGCGCAAGCGGCACGAGGCGGAGTTGCGGCTTTCCGCGACGGTGTTCGCCAACACGCACGAGGGCATCCTGATCACCGATTTCGACGGGCGCATCCAGACGATCAACCCCGCGTTCGAGGCGCTGACGGGCTATCGCAGCGACGAAATCCGCGGCCGGCGCGCCAGCGTTTTCAAATCCGGGCGGCACGACGCGAAATTCTATCAGGAACTCTTCGGCGACATCCACGCCACCGGCCGCTGGCGCGGTGAAATCTGGAATCGCCGCAAGGACGGCAGCGTGCAGGCCTATTGGGTGACGATCAGCGTGGTGCGCGACGATTCCGGGCAGCCGGCGGGCTATGTCGCGCTTTATTCCGACGTCAGCGAGTACAAGCGCTCGCAGGCGCGGCTCGATTTCCTCGTCCATTACGATCCCGAGACCGCTCTACCCAACCGGCTTTCGCTCAGAGGCCGCATCGACGCCGAGATGATCGAGGTCGCGCAGCGCGGCGCCAGCGCGGCGCTGCTGCATGTGGAACTCGACCGCTTCCGCGCCATCGTCGAGAGCCTCGGCCACCCCGCCGGCGACGAGTTGCTCGCGCAGACGAGCCAGCGCTTCCTCTCCAAACTCGGCGCTCGCGATATGCTGGCGCGCATCGGCGCCGACGAATTCGCATTTTTGCGCCACGGCTGCGCCTGCGAGGAGGAGGCGCGCGCCTTCGCCGATGCGCTGGCGGCGGCGATGGAGCTGCCCTTCACCTTCGCCAGCGGCGCCAAGGCCTATAGCGGGGTCAATATCGGCGTCGTGTTCATCGCGGGCGCCGAACGCGACCCGGATGTGCTGATGCGTCAGGCCGAATCGGCGCTCTATGTCGCCAAAAGCGGCGGCGGCGTGCGCCTCTACGAGCCCCGCCACATGCTGGAGGCGCGCGAGCGGCTGGAGATGGAAACCGGCCTGCGGCGCGCGCTCGAGCGCGACGAATTCGTGCTGCAATTCCAGCCGCTCGTCGATCTCGCCGACCGCCGCGCTTTCGGCGTCGAGGCGCTGGTGCGCTGGCGCGCGCCGGAGGGCATGACGCCGCCGGGGCGCTTCATTCCGCTGGCCGAGAAAACCGGCCTCATCTTGCAGATCGGCGAATGGGTGCTGCGCCGCGCCGCTGAGCGCATGAAGGCGTGGCTCGACGCCGGCGTCGACCTCAAGAGATTGTCGATCAACATTTCCCCGC
>JAJYDD010000456.1 GCA_021777795.1 Pseudomonadota bacterium
CATGGCCGAGACCCCGCACATCGCGTCAGGCCACGGATAAAGCTCGGAAATCGGCATTCCCGCGAGGTATGAGGAAAACCCGCACATCGCGAAATTGCTGCATAACCCCTTGAAACAACACGACCGCCAACCGCCGCACCTCGCGGCTTTTTATCTCGCCATCTTCCGGTCGTGTCGCCCGTGCTCCACCTCCGAGCACGCCATGACGCGCCAGCGCCCGCCATCGTGCGATCGGGAACCGGCGCGCTCATGGCGCCGTCCCTCCGCCCGCCTGTGCGACGAAAAGGCCGCCCGACTGCGGCGCAATGGCGGAAACATCGCGCACGATCGGCGCTGTTGAAGCATCGTTCGACAAGCGTTCGCCCGGCGCGGAGGCGGCGGTTGGTTTGCTTGTCTGCCGCGCGATGAACAGCGGCGAACGGCTCCACGAGAACGAGTTCACCGCCGCGATGATGGTGGCGCCGGGATTGCCGCTGCCGTCGAGATTGGGCGCGATGGCGGCGACATAGGCGCGGGTTTCGGACGACAGCGGGCGGCCTTTTAGCGACGCCTCGTAGCGGCCGGGTCCGGCGTTGTAGGCGGCGATCCAGCCGGGCGAACCGTAGCGATCAAAGAGCAGCCGGATGTAGGCCGCGCCCGCGATGATGTTGTCATGGGGATCGTAAGGATCGGCGCCGAGGCGGTGGCGGATGCGCAAATCGCTCCAGGTCTCCGGCAGGATTTGCATCAGACCCATCGCGCCCTTGGGCGAGAGGGCGCGCGAGTCGCCGTTGCTCTCGGCGGCGAGAATGGCGCGTATCCAGGCGGCGGGAATTTCGAAGCGCTGTGCCGCCTCGGCGATGTGATCGCCGAAAGCGTCGCGCGGCGACGGGCGGGCGACGGTGGAGGATTCCGCGAAACCCGGCCCCGGCGCCACGCTGGCGAGAGACAGGCCGGAAAGGAGAAGGAAGGGGGCGCAGCGCATGGGGCTCAGTCCTTTCCGTCGCGCTTAGGCAGACGGCTCCAATGCAGCGACCAGGTGGCGCCGCCGTCGGCGTCACGGAACAGGTTGGCGCGGATCGGCTGCGGTAGCGCCGGATCGTCGATCACGAGCGCGAGGTATTCGCCGGCGCGCTCGCCGGTGCGTTTCCAGCCGGCGCCGATTTCCAGGCCGTCGCTGTCGCCGTGATGAACGCGGTAGTCCGGCGCGTTCTCGGCGTCGGACGGTTCGGCGGGAACGACCGTCACTTCGCGGAAGAGCGTGAATGTGTGGATGCGTCCGGCGAAGCCGGATTTTTCACGCGTGAATTGACCGATCCTTGGCATTGGCGTCTCCATGGCGGCGAGGCTGAGAAAGCCATCGACGGGCGCCGTTCCCACCGATGGCGAAACGGTCAGCGCGGTGTTGCAGGAGGCAGGGCGCGCCAGACGAAGCGGCCATCGCCTGCTTCGTCGGTATAGAGGGGCGTCGCCTTGCCGATGACGGCGCGCGCCGGGAGCGGGCCGAAATAGCGGCCGTCGAGGCTGTCGCGGACCTGCGGATTCATGAGGAAAATGTCGCCGTCGCCGATGCGCTGGCAGCCCTGCCAGACAGGCAGCGGGCGGTCGCGCTTGTCACGGTCGAGCGCGGCGGCGAAGGGCACGGCGTCGACCGTGACGGCGTTGCCCGTGCGGCAGACCTTCTGCCCTGGCAGCGCGGCGATGTGCTTCAGCAGCGGCACGTCTCGGCCGATATAGCCGCGCCCGACCATGAAGTCGGCGAGCGGCTTGTCCGGCATGACCGCGACCAGATCGCCGACCTTCAGGTCGCTTGGGCGTTCGAGATCGTAGAAGCCGATCGGCGTGCTGGCGGAAGCGTTCCACAGCAGCCTGACCGGCAGGGAAACGCAGGACGCGATGCCGACGCCCATTACGGAAAAATACGTCGCGATGACATAATCGAGGCGGGTCATCGCCCACACTCCCGCCGCTTGACCCATGCCCGATGGCGTTCAAAAGTGTAGGCGCGCGGCTCGCGGCCGGCGCTCAGGCGGTGGTGGAGATGACGCCAGTGATCGGGGCAGACTTCGCAAGCGTCGATGCCGACGGCTTCCACCGCGTCGATATGGCGGAGCGCCTGCTCGACCTTGGGCCAGCCCTCGATCTTGAGCAGGATTTCGCCGCCGGGACGCACGAAGGGCAGCGTCTGATAAGGCTCGCCGGGCTTGACCGCGCGCACGATGTCGATGCGCGAGATGATCGTTCCGAAATCGTTGGCGGCCCAGCGGACGAAGGCGAAGATGCTGCCCGGGCGGAAGGAGAGAACGCGGCGGCGACGATCGAGCGCCTGTTCGCGCGCCTCGCGGCCGAACCTGATCCAGTTCTCGATGCGCTTCTCCACCCAGGTCAGTTCGACATGGGTAAGATCGTCAAATGGATGCGCGATCGGCACGGGGCCGCCGCGCACGCGGGGGGCCGCGGCGCCGGTCATGATGGGTCTCCTTCGGTTTTGGGGAATTCGCGCGCGAGCAGCTCGCGCAGACATTCGGCGACGGTGATCCCGCGCCGGAAAGCGGCGATCTTGATCCGGCCGCGCAGATCCGGCGTCACGTCGATGGTCAGCCGCGCGGTGAAACCGGCGGCCTCGCCGTCACGGCGCGACGCATCAGCCGCCTTGATCCAGTGTTCTGGATCGGCCGGCCGGGCGGCGAAGCCGCGACGGGTCGCGCGCTGGCTCATGGCGTCGCCCTCCCGCAATCGAACGGCAGGACGGCTGCGATACGCGCACGGGCCTTTCCCGCCATGTCGGCATCGATCTCACAGCCGAAATAGCGACGGCCACTCATCCGGCAGGCTTCGCCGGCGGCGCCCGATCCAGCGAACCAGTCGCCAACGAGACCGCCTTCGGGGCAACTCGTGCGGATCAGGATTTCTAGCAACCCGACTGGTTTTTCGGTCGGGTGAATTGCGCGGCCATGTGCGTTGCGAGCATAGATGACTGAGCGCATCAGGCGTGGGCCGCCGTCGTGGCTGACGTAGAGGCTGGCGTCGATGTGGCCCGTATGCGGCGGGCGATGTTTGCGCCGGACGGTGCGCGCCGCTGCGTCCTGCGTGGTTTGGACGTCGTTGTAGATGTCGCGCCAGGGCGTCTCGACCGGATAGAACTGAACGGCCAGTTCATGCACCCGTTTGAAGCGGTCGGCATGGAAGCTGGAGCCGTTCTGCTTTTCCCAGACAATCTCCTGAGCAAGCCGAAGACCGGCGTCGGAGAAGCGATCGACAGTTCCCATGAAGCTCCGGAGCGATCCAAAGATCCACATCGAGCCTGTCGGCCGCAGCGTATGGCGGGCGATCGAAATCCATCCGTCGACGCGCCGGTCCCAGGCGAGTGAGGTGTCGCCATAAGGCGGATCGGCGAGGATCATATCGAACGGGCCGTGCGCGGGCATGAGATCGCGGCAATCCCCCGTCATCAGGGCGAATGTCATGACAACGCCCTCCCAAGACGCAACCGTTCGATTTCCGCCGCCAGCGCGGCGATCTCGCGCGCGGCGGGCGCGGCGTCATCGAGTTCGCGGGCGAGACGGCCAGATTGCGCGGCGACAGCGAAGGCGACGCGCTGGCCGATGGTGGCGGCGAGCACTGGCGGATCGTGATCGGCGAGCGTCTCGGCGGTCTCGCGTGCGAGCACGGTGCGGGCGGGGCAACGGTTGAGGACGAAGCGCGCAACCAAGTCGGGGCGATAGATGCGCGCCTCGGCGACGAGCGCCAGCATCTCGGCCGAGGCCCAGCCGTCGAGCGGCGACGGCTGTA
>JAJYDD010000457.1 GCA_021777795.1 Pseudomonadota bacterium
CGTCAGCAAGTTTCCCCGCGAACGTCGGGCGCGCCTTTCCGAGTCCCGCCAGGATGGCGCGTTCATCGCGCGCGCCCAGGCGGTCGCCAAGATCGCCGCCGCCCACGCCGCCGACGTCGATTCGAAATCGCGCTTTCCCGCCGAGGCTTTCGCGGCGCTCAGCGAGCAAAAGCTCATCGGCATGTTGATTCCGATCGAACTGGGCGGCGAGGGCGCGCGCGCGGCCGACGTCGCCGACGTCTGCGCCATCCTCGGCGCGGCTTGCGCCTCCACGGCGATGATCTTCGCCATGCACCAGGTCAAGCTCGCCTGCCTCGTGCGCCATCACCGCAACAATGCCTGGCAGCTCGATTTCCTGCGCAAATGCGCGGCCGGGCAGCTTCTGCTCGCCTCCTCGACGACCGAGGGCATGAACGGCGGCAATATCCGCTCCAGCGAAGCGGCGATCCAGCTCGAAGGGCCCAGGGTCCGGCTCGTTCGCGACGCCTCCTGCATCTCCTATGGCGCGGCGGCCGACGCCATCGTCACCACGGCGCGGCGCGGCGAGAGCGCGACCAACTCCGATCAGGTGCTGGCGGTGTTCGCGCGCGAGGATTACACGCTGGAGCCGACCAAGAGCTGGGACACGCTCGGCATGCGCGGCACGTGCAGCGTCGGCTATATTTTGCGCGCCGAAGGCGAAGCCGATCAGGTGCTGGCGGAGCCCTATGACCGCATCCACACCCAGACCATGGCGCCCTATGCGCATCTGTTCTGGGCCTCGGCGTGGTGCGGCGTCGCCACCGGCGCCTTCTCGACCGCCCGGGCCTTCGTGCGTCAGGCGGCGCGCGCCGCCGGCGGGCGGATGCCGCCGGGAGCGCAGAACCTGACCAAGGCGCGCGTCTCGCTGGAGACTTTGCGCGCCGCGGTGCAGGCGGGGCTGGCCAATTTCGAGCGCCATTCGCGCGAGCCCGGCGGGCTGACGGCGATGGAAGCGCAACTCGCCCTCAATTTCCTCAAGGTCGAGGCCTCGGAACTCGCGGTGCAGACGGTCACCTCCGCCATGCGCGCTTGCGGCCTCTCGGGCTATCGCAACGACACCGAGTTCTCGCTCGGCCGCTCGCTGCGCGACATCCTGTCGGCCCCAATCATGATCCACAACGACCGCATCCTGGCGAGCGCGGAGGCTTCCGTGCTGATGAGCGCGCCCTCGGGCGTCTTGAGCCACTGAAGGGAGACCTAAGCCGATGACGATGGCAACCCCTGCTCTCGACAAGCTCGCCGCCGCGCCAGAGGAATTGCTGGCGCGCCTGTTCACGCCGATGAACGTCGATGGCGTCTATGGCCGCACCGGCGCTTACGAGGATGTGGTCGAGGGCCTCGGCCGCTATATCTCGACGCTGCGGCCGAAGGGCGCGGAGGTGTTCCGCTTTCCGCCCGTGGTGAGCCGGACGCTGATCGAGAAATCCGGCTACCTCAAGAGCTTCCCGCACCTGCTCGGCTGCGTCTGCGCGCTGGGCACTGACGTTAAGCGCGTCACCGAGGCCGTGGCGCGCTATGAGGCTGGCGGAAGCTGGACCGACAGCGCGCAAGCCAGCGAACTCGTGCTGGCGCCGGCCGCCTGCTATCCCGTCTATCCGATCGCCGCCGAGCGCGGCGTCATCGGCGCCGAGCCGCTGATGTTCGATGTCGCCAGCGATTGTTTCCGCCGCGAGCCGTCGAAGGAGATCGACCGTTTCCAGTCGTTCCGGATGCGCGAGTTCGTCGCTATCGGCGCGCCCCAGCAGATACAGGCGTTCCGCGACCAGTGGATGGCGCGCGCGCCTGAAATCGCCGCCGACCTCGGGGTGACGCACGCCATCGACGCGGCGAGCGATCCGTTCTTCGGCCGCGAGGGCCAGATGGTCGGGCGTTTCCAGACGGCGAACGCGCTGAAGTTCGAGATGCTGATTCCGGTGCGCTCGACCGAAAAACCGACCGCCTGCATGAGCTTCAACTGCCACCGCGATCATTTTGGCGAGGTGTGGGGCATGAAGACCGCCGATGGGGAACTCGCCCATACCGCCTGCGTCGCCTTCGGGATCGACCGGCTGGCGGTGGCGCTGTTCGCGCGCCACGGCGTCGAGGTCGGGGGCTGGCCGGCGCCGGTGCGCGCCAAGCTCGGGCTCTGAGCCGGCGGCGGCGCGAACGCTTTCGTGACCAGGGAGGCGCTTGCGAGAGCGGATCGCCTGGGCTTCACTGGAAAAGGCCGGTCTGGTGGCGGGCGCCGGGAGTCGGTCACAGCCGCGCGGGGAGCGCGGCGCGTGCGTCAGAGGTCCGCGAGGGAGGACGTCATGTTCAAAAAAGCATTATTGATCGCCGCATTGCTGGCGCCGTTGGCGATGGCGCCAGCGGCTCAGGCCAGCATCAGCAACGGGGCCGCCGACGTGCGCGACCTGACGACGACCGAAGCGCCGCAGATCGAGCAGGTTCAGTTCCTGTTCGGCGGCCAGAATTACTGCTGGTACGATTTAGGATGGCGCGGGCCCGGCTGGTATTGGTGCGGCTACGCCTGGCGCTCGGGCCTGGGCTGGGGCGGCGGCTATGGCTGGCGCAACTGGTCCTGGAATGGCAATAGCCGGTATTGGCACGGCGGCCGTTATTATCACCGCGGCTGGCGCGGCGGCGTCGGCCATAGGCCGGGCGTCGGCATCCACCGGCCGGGCGTGGGTCGTCCTGGCATGGGCCATCGTCCCGGCGTCGGCATCCATCGGCCGGGCGTGGGTCGTCCTGGCATGGGTCATCGCCCCGGCGTAGGCATCCATCGTCCGGGCATGGGCCATCGTCCGGGCATTGGCCATCGTCCGGGCATGGGACGTCCTGGCATGGGCCATCGCCCCGGCGGCGGTATGCACAGGCCTGCGATGGGCCATCGCCCCGGCGGCGGCGGCCATAGGGGCGGCGGCAAGCGTCACTGAGCCTTTCAGTCTCTGACGAATTCGAAGCGATCCACATCCACAAGCCCGCGGTCGGTGATCTTCAAATGCGGGATCACCGGCAGCGGCAGGAACGCGACCTGTAGGAACGGCTCCGGCAAGACCACGCCGAGGCCCTTGGCGGCGGCGCGCAGCGGGATCAGCGCCGCCTGCACCTCCTCGAAGCTCATCAGGCTCATCAGCCCCGCGATCGGCAGCGCCAGCTCCGCGATCACCTGGCCGCCCTCAGCCACCGCGAAGCCGCCCTCGATCTCGATCAGCCGGTTGACCGCGACCGCCATATCCGCCTCGTCGGCGCCGACGACGGTGATGTTGTGGCTGTCGTGGCCGACCGAGGAGGCGATGGCGCCGCGCTTCATGCCGAAGCCATGCACGAAGGCGACGCCGATATTGTCGTTGACGCCGTGGCGCGCGACGACCGCGACCTTCACGAAATCCTGCGCGAGATCGACGCCGCGAAGGCCGTTGGCGAAGGGCAGCGTCGCCGGCACGCGCTCGGTGATGATCTTGCCGGGGATGACGCCGATGGCCTGCGTCGACGGCCCCTGGCCGCGCGCGACGAAATCGTCGGCGCTGACCCTGCGCGCCTTGACGCTGGCCCGCCCGACCGGCGCGATGCGGCGCCGGCCGGCGAACAGCGCGTCGTCCACCACGCGCCCGCCGGCCAGCACCATCGAGACGGCGCAAGCCGCGAGATCGTCGATCACGCAGAGATCGGCGCGCCAGCCCGGCGCGACGAGCCCGCGATCAAGCAGCCCGAAGATGCGCGCGGCGGAAATGCTGGCGGCGCGATAGGCGGCCAACGGCGGCGCGCC
>JAJYDD010000458.1 GCA_021777795.1 Pseudomonadota bacterium
ACGCCCGCCGGCCGCACGCCGAAACGCTCGGTATGCGCCTTGGCCGCCGCCCGCTCGGCGCCGGGGCGCAACCAGAGCCGGGAAAAAGATTCGAGAAACGCGATCGACACGTTGCGGTAGATCGGTTCGTCGCGAAACAGCATCAGGCGCCGGCTTTCCGGCACGAAACCGACGCCGGCGTTCTTGGCGTCGGTGGTGCGCTTGAACCGCGCGCCGACCCCTTCCAGCTTGAGGCCGCCCCGGTCCGGCTTCAGCTTGCCGAACAGCATCCGCGCCAGCTCGATCTGCCCGCAGCCCATGAAGCCATAGACGCCGAGCACCTCGCCCTTATGCGCCTGGAACGACACGTCGCGAAAATAAGGCTCCAGCGTCAACCCTTGCGCCTCCAGCACGACGGGCGTCTGGATGCGGGGTTTCAACGCGATGTCGTGGAGATAGCTCTCCTCAAGCTCCTCGCGGCCGGCGCCGATCATGTTCTCGATGATCCAGGCCTTGTCGACGCCGGGCCCGACCGCCGAATGGGCGACGCGCCGGCCGTTGCGGAAGACCGAGACTTCATCGGAGATTTCCAGAATGTCGTCGAGGAAATGCGAGATGAAGATGATGCCGCGCCCGCTCTCGCGCACGCGGCGCAAGACCGCAAACAGCCGCGCGATCTCAGGCGGCGACAAAGCCGAAGTCGGCTCGTCGAGGATGATGATGCGCGCGCCCGAGAACAGCACGCGCGCGAGTTCGACGAGTTGCTGCACGCCGATGGGGAAATCGCCGAGCCGGGCGCGCGGGTCGATGTCGAGGCCGAGGTTCTTGATCTGCTCGGCCGCCTCGCGCGCCATGCGGCCCCAGGCGATCGTGCCCAGGCCGTTGACGGGCTGCGCGCCGAGAAACACATTCTCCGCGACGCTCAAATCGGGCGCGACGCTGAGTTCCTGATGCACCATGCCGACCCCCTTGGCGCGGGCGTCGCGGGCGGAGCGGAAGTGGACGGGCTCGCCGTCCACCTTGAAGGCGCCGGAATCGGCGGCGTGGACGCCGGCGATCACCTTCATCAGCGTGCTTTTTCCCGCGCCGTTCTCACCCGCCAGCCCGTGGATGCTGCCGGGAGAGAGCGCGAAATCGACGCCGCGCAGCGCCTGGACGCCGCCGAACGATTTAACGATGTCGGTGAGTTCGATCAGCGGCGTCATGACGGGCGGCTTCAGACCAGGAACTGATCCTCCATCCACAATATGCCGTCGGCATTGCCCTTGGTGACGACGGGTCCGTCGGCGACGATGTTCTTCGGGATGCCCGCGCCGGTCTTCTCGCCGTTGACCACCGCGCTGACGCCGGCGACGATCGCGCCGCCGTGAATGCGGCAGGAGGGATTGCGCACGGTCGCCAGCATCTGTCCGGCCTGCACCGCCTTGATCGCCGGCGGCATCGCGTCGCAGCCGCCGATCTTGATGCCGGTGCGCCCCTTGGCCTGCATGACCTTGAACGCGGCCAGCGCCATGTCGTCGTTATGGAAATAGGCGGCGTCGATCTTGGGATATTTGGTCAACAGACCTTCCCAGATGCGCGCGACCTTGGTCACGTCCCAATCGCCCGGCTGCTCGTCGAGCACTTTGATCTTCGGGAACTTCGACACGACGGAATGGAATCCGCGCGCGCGCCCCTGCGCGCCGGTGTGGCCGAGCGCGCCCTGGGTCATGACGATATTGCCTTCGCCATTGATGGCGTCGACCAGCGCCTGCGTCACCGAGGCGCCCATGAACTCGTTGTTCGGGGCGATGAAGGTGTGGATGTTGATCGATTCCAGCGGCGCGATCAGCGTGTCCATGTCGATGACGGGGATGCCGGCGTCGATCATCTTGTTGACGGGCGCGGTCAGCGTTCCGATGCCGAACGCCTGGATGGCGACGAAATCCCACTTCTGCGAGGCCATGTTGTCGATGGCCGAGCGCTGCTTGACGGCGTCGAGCTGACCGTCGAACCAGGTGACTTCGACGTTGAAAAGCTTGCCCCAATATTCGGCGGCCTGCTTGCCCTGCGCGCACCAAGTCGCCTGCAATCCGGCGTTGGAGAAGGCGGCCTTCAGCGGCTTGGACGAGCGCCCGGCTTCCTTGGCGATGGCGGCGGCCATCATCGGGTTGACGCCCACGCCGCCCAAAAGCGCGCCAGCGCCAAGCGCCGCGCCCTTCATCAAATCACGGCGCGAATGATGGCCGGAATCCTTGCTTCTCATGGTGCGTTTCTCCCTTTGGCGCGAATGTCCCCGTTGGCTCGGGGTTCGGTCGCCGTAGGATCACGCTAACATGTCAACTCGGATGCTGGCAATGCGCGCTTTGCCCGAAAGCTCAGGAACCGATGGCGGCGGCCTCGCGCACCCAGCGCTCCAGGCTCGCCGGGTCCATCGCGCCGGCCTGTTGCGCCATCACTTTGCCGTCGCGCACCACAAACAGGGCCGGTATGCCCCTGACGCCGAATTTAGCCGCCGCCTCTGGGTTGGCGTCGACGTCGACCTTGAGGAACTTGGCTTTCGTCTCCAGCCTGGCCGCGACCTTCTCGAAGGCCGGCGCCATCGCGCGGCAGGGTCCGCACCAGCCGGCCCAGAAATCGACCACCAGCGGCAAGCCGCTGCGCGTCATCTGCCGCTCCAGCCCGGCCGCATCGATCTCGTGCGGGCGTCCGTCGAACAGCGGTTCGCCGCAGCGGCCGCAGCGCGCCTCGGCGGCCGGTTTGTCCTGCGCCACCCGATTGACCTGCCCGCAACCCGAGCACACGACATGAACGCTCGCCATTACACCCTCCTGCTTCGCGCGCCGCTGAAGATGTATATAAGCATTCTCTGATTTAAAGGGCCGCCGGCAGGCGCGCTAATCGTCGGCCCACAGCGAATGGCGCTGGAACGGCGCGGCGATGAAATATCCCGCCACCAGCAGATAGCCGATCTTGATCGGCAGGCTGGCGACGAAATTCTCGGATATCGCCGCCGCCGACAGCAAGAAAAAGGCAAAGGAGGCGACGAGGTTGAACACGCGCAGCTCCTTCACCCGCATCGGATGCACGAAGACGATCGGCGCGAACATCGCCGCGACCCCGAACAGGATGAGCCCGGCGCTGACCACGCTCGGCGGGCGCAGCACGAACAGATAGATCACCAGCACGTTCCACAGCGCCGGAAAGCCGCGAAACCAATAGTCCTTCGTTTTCATCCGCGTGTCGGCGAAATAGAGCCCCGAGGCGAACACGACGATGACGCTGAGCCAGAAAGACAGCCGCTCCGGCATCAGGTCGGAGCGCCACAGCGCCACCATCGGCACCAGGACATAAGTGAGGAAATCAATGACGAGATCGAGCACCACGCCGTCGATGGCGCTGGCCGTCTCGGTGACGCGGGCATAGCGGGCCAGCGTGCCATCGACGCCGTCGATCACGAGGGCGAGCCCGAGCCAGGCGAAGCAAGCGTCGAAATGGCGGTCGATCGCGGCGAAGAGCGAAAGCAGCGCCACAGCGCTGCCGCAAGCCGTGAACAAATGGACGGAAAAGCCCGCCACCCGCCGCGCGCGACGGGGCCCGTCCTCGCCGCCGATGCCCAATACCGCCTCCGATCCCCGCCCGCCTGCGGCCGAGCGTCCTATGGACGCTTAAAAGCACGCGTGCGAAAGGGTAGCAATGCCTGACGCCGCTTCATCCCCCGCGTTTGACGCCCTCGTGGTCGGCGCCGGCCCGGCTGGCCTTGCCGCCGCTCTTGGCCTGCGCCGGGCGGGGCTGAAAGCCGCTGCGG